>CAYNIS010000171.1:0-7256 GCA_964397055.1 uncultured Rhodospirillaceae bacterium
GATCGCCATCGCGGGCTGTTCCGAGAGGCGCTCCGGCAGCAGGATCTCGGCGGGATCGAGTCGGGCAAGGGCGGCACCCAGGGCGCTTTCGGTCGGGCGGCCCGGCCGGTCGAGCCGACCCGGCAGCGTCTCGGTGACGAGTTCCCCGGTCGACAGGTCGAGCGAGGCGAGACCCATCGCCCCGCCCGCCTCGGCGACCGCCGCCAGATGATTGGCGCTGCGGGCATCGAGCAGCGTGTCCTCGGTCAGGGTGCCGGGAGTGACCACGCGCACGACCTCGCGCCGTACCAGCGCCTTCGATCCGGCGCGCGCCCGCGCCTCGGCCGGGTCCTCGACCTGCTCGCACAAGGCAACCCGGAAGCCCTGGCGGATCAGCCGCGCGAGATAGGGTTCGTAGTTGGCCGCGGGCACGCCGCACATCGGGATCTCGGACCCGCCGTGCTGGCCGCGCCGGGTGAGCGTGATATCGAGGGCAGCGGCCGCGGTGACCGCGTCCTCGAAGAACAGCTCGAAGAAGTCGCCCATTCGATAGAACAGGAGGCAGTCGGGATGCGCCGCCTTGATCTCCAGATACTGGGTCATCATCGGGGACGCCGCCGGCCCGGCCTGAGCCGGCGGATCGACGGGCGGGGGTTTCGGCGCGGCGGAGGCGCCCGCTATGTTTCTGGAACGTCGTGGCATGGGCCGCGATCATAAGCCGATCGCGCCGGCATCAGAACCGGCCGCCTGAGAAGACGCTCGTCGCACCGCGGGCGAGCCGTGGCACCAGGGAGAGGCGAGAGACCGAGATGATCAAGCTGACGTTCTGCCTGCATCGGCTGCCCAGCCTCAGCCGCGACGAATTCCAGGACTATTGGCTGAACAAGCATGGCCCGCTTGTGCGCAGCCACGCCGGGACGTTGCGCATCCGCCGCTATGCCCAACTTCACAGCCAGGACGTGGCCGCGAATGCGGCGCTCCAGCGCAGCCGCGGCGCCCCCGAAGCCTATGACGGTGTTGCCATGCTATGGTGGGACAGCCTGGATGACATCGTCGCCATGAAAGACGATGCGGCAGCGCGGGCCGCCAATCTCGAGCTTCTGGAGGACGAGAAGCGGTTCATCGACCTCGCCCGGTCACCGCTCTGGTACGGCGAAGAGCATGAGATCGTCGGCACTCACGACTGATCAGCCCTCGGCGGAAAGTGCTCTGGAAGAGCGGGGACGCCCGTTGTCGGTGGGCGTCGTGACCCCGGTCATGCGCCTGGTCGTGGCGGTGCTTGCCGTGCTGGCGCCGACCGCACTCGCCCTCGCCATCCTGGTGCTGACCGACCAGATCGAGCTCGCCCCGGCGACCGTCGCCCTGATCGCGGCGGTCATCGGCCCGACCGTCATGGCCGCCGTCTGGTATGCCGATTTCCGCAGCGTCACCGCCTATATCGTCCGGTTGGCCGACGCCTCCGACGGCCATGCCGGCGGCCTGCCGCAACTGAACTCCGGTGTTGCCCGAACGCTGATCGCAGCGGTCGAGCGGCTGGACGCGCGCCACCGGGTCAACGCCGCCCGCGCCGGGCATCGGATCGACCTTCTGGAAAGCGTGCTGGGGGCGATTCCGGACCCGGTGCTGGTCCTGGATGCTGAACGTCGCGTGGTCCAGGTGAACGAGGCCGCCGACGAACTGATCGGGGACCAGGCCCTCGCCAAGGACCTGTCGCTCGCCTTCCGCAACCCGGACCTCCTCGGCATGGTCGACATGGTGCTGGCCGGAGCCAGCCAGGGCTCGGTCATCGAGTTCTCCCTGGCCGCCCATGGCGAGCGCCAGTATGCCGCCCGCGTCGTCGGCTGTGCGGCCCCCGAACCGCCGCCGATCCTCGACGGCGTTACGGCCGACCGCGGCCTGGCCCCGATCGCCGCGCTTGTCGTGCTCTACGACATCACCGTCACCCGCCGGACCGAACAGATGCGCGACGACTTCGTCGCCAATGTCAGCCACGAGCTTCGAACGCCGCTCGCCAGCCTGATCGGCTTCATCGAGACCGTGCGCGGCCCGGCGCGCGATGATCCGGCGGCGCAGGATCACTTCCTCGGCATCATGCACGATCAGGCAACCCGCATGGCGCACCTGGTGACGGAGCTTTTGACCCTTTCGCGGATCGAGATGCTGGAGCACAGCCCGCCGACCGGGGAGGTTGCCGTCGACCGTTTGGTCGAGGCGGTGGTCGGGGAAATGAGCATCCAGGCGACCCAGCGCGGCATGGACATCCATGTGGAGTCGCAAGCGGGCTTGCCGCCGGTCCGCGGCGACCGCGATCAGCTGACGCGCGTGCTGGAGAACCTGATCGACAATGCGATCAAGTACGGACGGCCCGGCAGCCCCATCGTCATCACCTGTTCCGAGCAGCCGACCGCCGAAGGCCCGGGAGAGGTCGTGATCAGCGTCAACGACCAGG
Source organism: uncultured Rhodospirillaceae bacterium (assembly GCA_964397055.1). Taxonomy (GTDB): domain Bacteria; phylum Pseudomonadota; class Alphaproteobacteria; order CAYNIS01; family CAYNIS01; genus CAYNIS01. The sequence goes on from CAYNIS010000171.1 coordinate 2,429, forward strand.
GACCCGGGGTTGCGCGCGAGCATGTGCCGCGCCTGACCGAGCGCTTCTACCGGGTCGACGCAAGCCGGTCCCGGCCGGCCGGCGGCGCCGGTCTCGGCCTTGCGATCGTCAAGCACATCCTGAACCGGCACATGGGCCGGCTGGCGATCGACACCACGCCGGGCCGTGGCAGCACGTTCCAGGTGATCCTGCCGAAAAAAAGCCGGCCCACGTGACACGAATGTCACAAAACATTCACACGCCCGGCCCTTGCCGAAACCGGCGGCGACTTCTCACCTCTGGGCGGGGCTCGGGGCCCATTCTCCCGCGGGCGGTCGTCATGATCGTCGGTCAACTTCGGCGTGACGCGCTGTCGGTAACGCGCTAGGGGTACCCCCGGCCGGCGGAAACGTCGTGCATGAGGCCAGTTACGAACTACCCGAACTTATTGTCATGCTGACCCGTTGAAGTTGTCAGGACACTTTGCCCTGTCGGTCTGATGCTATGCCGGTCATCTTGACCATCCCATCCAGCTTCGGGGTGGCCGGTTCTACTGACTGGACAACCATCAGGGGGAGGCGTGAAATGGCTCGTAGGACGTTCGCCCTGGGTGTTGCGACGATCGCACTCGCCACTGTCGGTTTTTCCGGCGCCGCTGAGGCCCGTGACCAGATCCGCATCGTCGGCTCCTCGACGGTGTTCCCGTTCTCGACCCTGGTTGCCGAACAGTTCGGCCGGACCACGGACTTCAAGACCCCGGTCGTCGAATCGACCGGTTCGGGCGGCGGCCTCAAGCTGTTCTGCGCCGGCGTCGGTGTCGATCATCCGGACATCACCAACGCCTCGCGCGCCATCAAGGACGGCGAAAAGGAACTCTGCGCGTCGAACGGCGTCACCTCGGTTACCGAAGTGAAGGTCGGCTTTGACGGCATCGTCATTGCCAACTCCTCCGGTTCCGAGCGGCTGTCGCTGACCCGCGAGCAGATCTTCGAAGCGCTCGCGGCGGAGGTCGAGGTTGACGGTCAGGTCGTTGCCAACCCGCACCAGCGGTGGTCGGACATCGACCCGTCGCTGCCGGACGCCGAGATCGAGGTTCTGGGCCCGCCGCCGACCTCCGGCACCCGCGACGCCTTCGTCGAGCTGGTGATGGAAGAGGCTTGCGAGTCGTTCCCGGCGATCACCGCGCTTGACGAAGACCGCATGGAAGAGGTCTGCGCCACCATGCGTGAGGACGGCAAGTTCGTCGAAGCGGGCGAGAACGACAACCTGATCGTTCAGCGCCTCGCCCAGAGCCCGGCCGCTCTCGGCATCTTCGGCTTCTCGTTCCTCGACCAGAACCCGGACAAGATCCAGGGCTCGCTGGTCGACGGCCAGGAGCCGACCTTCGAGAACATCGCCTCGGGTGCCTACCCGGTTTCGCGCTCGCTGTCCTTCTACGTGAAGAACCAGCACGTCGGCGTCATTTCGGGCATGGCGGAATACGTCTCCGAGTTCACCTCCGACCGTGCCTTCGGTCCGGATGGCTATCTCATCGACGAAGGCCTGATCCCGCTGCCGGAAGCCGATCGCAAGACGATCCGCTCGAACGCTGCGAACCAGGTCAACATCCTGAACTGATCTAGTGACCACGGGGCCGCCGCTGCGGACGCGGCGCCGGCCTCGCCGGTCATCATGGCGAGTTGGAGAAAGGGGGGTGCCGGCAACGGTGTCCCCCGTCTTCTTTCAGGTCATCGTCGTTCAGGCCGCGCTCTTTTCCGGTGTGCGCCGGCAGTTATCCATGTCCCATGAAAGAATCGGGATTTGCATGATTGAAGCGCGCCCGCCGACCGGCCTTGAAGGCACCGTCCAGGTCGCGGTCAACGAAGCTTCCGACTACTACGCAAGCCTCACGGCCAACCTCACCCTGGCGATCTCGCTGATCGCGATCGGCCTCGGGTTGTTCGGCTTCCAGCAGGCTTGGCGCAACATCAGCCCGGATCTGCGCGCCCGTAACGAGGTCGAGCGCTGGATCTTCGTGGTGCTGATCGCGTGTTCGACGGTGGCGATCCTGACCACGATCGGCATCGTCATGTCGCTGCTGTTCGAATCGCTGCGGTTCTTCGCCCAGGTCAGCCCGATCGACTTCCTGTTCGGCCTCCAGTGGAGCCCGCAGACAGCCCTGCGCGCCGATCAGGCCGGCTCCTCCGGCGCCTTCGGCGCAATCCCGCTGTTCGCCGGCACGCTCCTGATCACCGCGATCGCGATGATCGTCTCGGTCCCGATCGGACTTACCTCCGCCGTCTATCTTTCCGAATACGCCAGCAAGGGCGTGCGCTCCGTCGTCAAACCGCTGTTGGAGGTGCTGGCCGGCATCCCGACGGTGGTCTACGGCTTCTTCGCCGCCCTCGTGGTCGCCCCTTTCGTGCGCGACAGCGGGGCCGCGTTCGGGCTCGACGTCAGCTCCCAGTCGGCGCTGGCCGCCGGCATGATCATGGGTGTCATGATCATTCCGTTCGTCAGCTCGCTTTCCGACGACGTCATCAACTCGGTCCCGCAGACCCTGCGCGACGGCTCCTACGCACTCGGGGCGACCCAGTCCGAAACGATCGCCCAGGTGATCCTGCCGGCCGCGTTGCCGGGCATCGTCGGGGCCGTGCTTCTGGCGGTCAGCCGGGCGATCGGCGAGACCATGATCGTGGTGATGGCAGCAGGCCTCGCCGCCAACATCACCGCAAATCCGTTCGAGGCGGTGACGACCGTCACCGTTCAGATCGCCACCCTTCTGGTCGGCGACCAGGAGTTCGACAGCGCCAAGACGCTGTCGGTCTTCGCCCTGGGGCTGGTCCTGTTCCTGGTCACGTTGTGCCTCAACGTGGTCGCCCTGAGAATCGTTCAGAAATATCGAGAGAAATATGACTGACACGATTGACCCACCGGGCGGCGACGCCAAACCAGCGGCTCAGAGCGAGCCGGCCAAGGCCCCGGTTGCGGACACCGGCGGTGCGGCGCCGGCAGCCGCGCCGGCAGCCGCCCCGGCCACGCGCGCGGCCGCGCCCAGCCTCGGCCGGGTCTACCAGTCGGAAGCGTTCGAAGCGCGCCTGCGCGGCCGCTACCGGGCCGAACAGCGCTTCAAGGCCTATGGCATCCTGGCGATCGGGCTTGCCCTGGCAATGCTCCTGATCCTCCTGACCAGCATCGTGTCGACCGGCATCGCCGGTTTCTGGCGCACCGAGATCACCCTCGACGTGTTCGTCGATCCGGAGGAGATGGGCCTGACCGGGGCCGAGGTGCGGGCGATCCAGTGGGACCAGGAACCGACGACCGCGTCGGACGCGCTACGCCGTGAAGAGATCATAGAACTGGCCGCGCGCGCGAACTACGCCGCGATGGTTCGCCAGCCGCTGCGCGACCGTTTCCCGGATGTCACCGACCGTCGGCGACGGCGTCAACTGAACGACATTCTCTCCGGCGGGGCGGCGGTCCAGCTTCAGGCCGCGGTCGCTGCCGACCCGAGCCTGATCGGCCGACAGTCGACCTTGGCCTTCGCGGCGTCGGACGATATCGACCAGCTCATCAAGGGCAAGGTGACCGGCAGCACCTCTCACGAGACCCGCGGCACCGGCACCCTCTATGTGGACAGCACGCGCGGGCTCGAGATCGATTCGGACACCAACGATTTCGTCTGGATCAAGGAAGAGCTGGGCAAGGTGCTGCTGCGCCGGCTCGAAGACACACGCTTCGAAATCGAACGGGCCGAACGGCGGATCGAGGATGCCGCCGGCCGCGTGAACGTGGCGGAGGAGGAATTCGAGCCGGCGGCGGCTGCGGTCGCGTCGGCGCGATCGGCGCTCGAGGAAGCAATCGGCGGCGACGACGATCTCGCAGTCCAACTCGACGCTGTGCGCGCGGCGGAGACCGCACTTGCCACCGCTGACGGGGAAGAGGCGGAGGTCGAGGCGCAGGCAACCCTGGACGCGGCGCGCGAAGCCCTGCCGGCCAGCGTCCGTAGCGCCTACGACCGCGTGGCGGAGGTGCGCGAGGAGACCGCGTTCGACCGGCTGGAGGCGCAAGCCGAGGAAGCCCGGGAAAACGCCGAGCGGCTTGAGCGCACGGTCGAAGACCTGCGCGCCCGCGAGGTCGACCTCGGCGAGAGGCTGAACGAGTCCGGCAGAGTGCTTGAGCTCGACCGGACTCTGCCGTCGTTCTTCGTCGCCGTGGGCGACGCCCGCTACAAGGTGACCCGGGTGCGCGCCGGCGACGTCGCCTCCCTGGTGCCGCTGGTGCCGATCCCGGATGACCAGGTGGACCCGGGTGGCCTGACCGATCTGGTGCCGGGGTCGTGGAAGCTGGTCGAATACCCGGTCCCGGAGGAGAACCGCCTGATCGACGATCAGACGCTGGCCTGGATCGAGGCCCTGGAAGGCGACGGCGCGGTCGAGGCGGTCTTCAACACCGCGTTCTTCCAGACCGGCGACAGCCGCGATCCGGCGCTGGCCGGCATCGCCGCGGCGGCCATGGGGTCGTTCCTGACCCTGATCGTCACCCTTGTGCTGTCCTTCCCGATCGGGGTGTCGGCGGCAATCTATCTCGAGGAGTTCGCGCCGAAGAACCGCGCCGCCGTGCCGTCGATCGTCTTCGGCCTGCTCGGCCTTGCGATGTTCCTCAACTTCTTCGGCATGCCGCGCTCGGCCCCGCTGGTCGGCGGCATGGTCTGGCTGATCGGCGCTCTGCTCATCTGGTGGTCGCGGGTGGCCGCCATCGGCACCTTCTCCGTCGGCGCCAGCGCTTTCGCCATCTTCCTGATTCTGGCGGTCAACCAATTGTCCCCCTGGCCCTACGTCATCTACGGCGTAATCGCACTGGCGTCCGT
>CAYNIS010000172.1:0-7229 GCA_964397055.1 uncultured Rhodospirillaceae bacterium
GGGCTGGGGCGCGAGCCTCCCGGCTGCGCCATGCCGCCCAGCCTGGCGTCCGATCCGTTGACAAACTGCCAACGCGACCGGCCGGCGCTACAACCCCAGTACGTCGGTCATGCGGTAGAGGCCCGGCGCGCGGTTTTCCAGCCACAAGGCGGCGCGCACCGCCCCGGCCGAATAGATCTGGCGGGAAGCGGCCTTGTGGGTGAGCTCGATGCGCTCGCCCGCGCCGGCGAAGGTCACCGTGTGGTCGCCGACCACATCACCGCCGCGCAGGGCGGCAAAGCCGATCGCGCCAGGCGCCCGGGCTCCGGTATGGCCGTCGCGCCCGCGTTCCGAGACGGCATCGAGGTCGACGCCGCGTCCGCGGGCCGCCGCCCGGCCGAGGCCGAGGGCGGTCCCCGACGGCGCATCCACCTTGTGCCGGTGGTGGATCTCGAACACCTCGATGTCGAACTCGGGTCCGAGCGTGCGCGCGACCTGCTCCACCAGCGCCGTCAGCAGCGTGACACCCACGCTCATGTTCGGGGCATAGACCATCGGCACCGTGCGGGCGGCGTCGGCCAGGGTCTGTTCCTGGGCGGCGTCGAGCCCGGTGGTGCCGATGACCAGGGCCGTGTTTGACCGGACCGCGAGCACCGCATGGGTCATCGTCGCATCTGGTGTCGTGAAGTCGATGACCGCGTCCGCGGCGTCGAACAGGGCCTTCGGGTCGTCGCCGACGGCAACGCCGACAGCCCCGATTCCGGCCAGCGTGCCGGCATCCTGGCCGATCGCGTCCGAGCCCGGCCGTTCGACCGCCCCGGCCAGTGCCGCGCCCTCATGACCGGCGATTTCCTGGACCAGCATCCGGCCCATGCGGCCGGCCGCCCCGACGACTCCGATCCTCATCCCGCGTCTCCCTTCTCGATGTCGTTCAGGTGTCGATCTCCGCACGAGGGTCGGCGGCTTCCTGCAACCCGTCGCCGAGGAAGTTGAAGGCGATCACGGTGGTGAAGATCATCACCCCCGGCATCAGGGCCAGATGGGGGGCGGAGTTCACCAGATCCTGGGCGTTGGTCACCATGTTGCCCCAGCTCGGCATCGGCGGCTGGATGCCGACCCCGAGGAAGGACAGCACCGACTCCACCAGGATGATGTTGCCGACCGACAGCGTGGTTGCGACCAGGATCGGCGAGACGACGTTGGGCAGGATGTGGTGGCGCATGATCCGGACCGGTCCGGCCCCCAGCGCCCGGGCCGCGCGGACATAGTCGCGTTCCTTGACCGACAGGACGCTCGCGCGCACCAGCCGTGCCACCGTGGTCCAGCCGAACAGCGCGATGATCGTGATGATCCGGTAGAGGCTGATCCATTCGCTGTCGCGCACCGCTGACGGGACACCCAGTTCGGCAAGGTCGAGTGCTGCCAGGATGATCAGGAAGGGCAGGAGCGGAAGCGCGATCACGGTGTCGGTGACCCGCATCAGGACGGCGTCGACGGCGCCGCCGACATAGCCCGAGACGAGGCCGACGGCGGTGCCGATGACCGCGGCGACAAGGGCGGTTGCCAGCCCGACCAGGAGGGAGACCTGGCCGCCATAGAGAAGGCGCACCAGGACATCCCGGCCAAGCTCGTCGGTGCCGAGCGGGTGTGCCCAGGTCGGTCCCTGAAGCCGGTTGAACAGGTCGGGCTGGTCGAAGCCGCCATAGACCTGGGCGGCGAGCGGGGCGGCGGTACAGGCCAGCACCATCACCGCCAGGATCACCGCACTGGCGACGGCCGCCCGGTGCTTGGTGAACCGTTCCAGCGCACGCCGTGCCGGGCCGCGCGACGGGGCCGCGGCGCGCGTCCGTCCGGCACTCAGCGCCTCCGCCGTCATGCCGACTCCGCCCCGATCCGGATGCGCGGGTCGAGGGCGGCATAGGTGAGGTCGGCCAGGATCGCCGCCACCAGGATCGTCGCGGTGGTGAACAGAAGGCCGACCAGGGCGAGGTTGTAGTCGCTGCCGACCACGGCGTCGTAGATCAGCTTGCCCATGCCGGGATAGGCGAAGACGGTCTCGATCACCAGCGCGCCGCCGAACAGCGTGCCGAGGTCGAGGGCGAGGATGGTCACCACCGGCACCATGCCGTTGCGCAGCGCGTGGCGCCAGACGACCGTGGTCCGGTCGAGACCCTTGGCGCGCGCGGTGCGGACGTAGTCTTGGGCGAGCTCCGCGATCATCGCCGCGCGCACATGGCGCGTGTAGGCGGCGACGGACAGCGCGGTCAGGCTGGTGACCGGCAGGATCAGGTGGGCGATCTGGTCCGCCGTCCCGGCTTCCGGCGGGCCGAGGCCGCTGGCCGGCAGCCAGTTCAGGTTGACCGCGAACACGATGATCAGGGTGAGCGCCATCAGGAACGGCGGCACCGAGACGCCGGCGAAGCAGGCGAGGTTGACCAGGTGATCGGCGAGGCTGTGCCGTCGCGTTGCGGCCATGACCCCGACCGGCAGCGCAATGGCCAGCGCCAGGACCAGGGCGGCGGCGACCAGGACCGCGGTGTTGGCGAGCCTGGGCAGCAGCACCTCCAGCACCGGGCGGGAGAAGCCGCGGCTGTGGCCGAAATCGCCGGCGAGCGCGTCGGCCGCCCAGGCGACGTAGCGGGCGATCAGCGGCCGGTCCAGCCCGTGAAGGCTGCGCAGGCGCGCTGCGTCGGCCGCCGACAGGTCGGGCGCGCCGGCGATCATGAGGTCGACCGGATCGCCGGGCATCAGGCCGAGAAGCATGTAGACCAGGAAGGAGACGACGGCGAGGACGGCCAGCGCCTGCAGCGCCCGGGTGGCCGCGAACCGGGTCATCGCGTATCCCGCCAGTTCTCGACCCACAGCGTCGACGGGAACAGATGCCCGGTCGGCGTCACCCCCTCCAGCCAGGGCGGCAGGATGAAGGCGTCGGCGCGGAAGTACAGCGGCAGGGCCGGCAACTGTTCGGCGTAGATGCGCTGCAGCCGAGCCCACAGGGCCTGGTTCTCCGCCTCGCCGCACACCGTCTCCAGGTCGTCGAGGATGCGGTCGGTCTCGGCATCGGCGAAGCCGGTGAAGTTCTGCCCGATCCAGCTGTTCTCCTCGGACGGGATCATGGTCGAATGGAGCGTCGTCCGCGGAATGTTGCGGGGCGAGGAGATCCAGGCGAAGAGCGACATGGCGTTGAAGTTGCGCCGGGTCATGCGGTCGCCGAAGAGCACCCGGGGCGGATGGTTTTCGATCACGACGTCGATACCGACCGCCTTCCACTGCGCCTGCAGGACCTGCTGGACGAGTTCGCGGGTACGGTTGCCGGCGGTCGTCGAAATGACCAGGCGCAGCGGATCGCCCTCGGCACTTTGCCGCACACCGCCGCGCATCTCCGTCCAGCCGGCCTCCTCCAGCAGGGCCGCGGCGGCATCCGGGTCGTGCTCATAGACCGGCACGTCGTCGGAATAGACGGCATCCAGCGGGCTGATGTTCGCATTGGCGACCGGCAGGGTTCCCCCGAACAGCTGGTCGACGATCAGTTGCCGGTCGATCGCGTAGAGGAGCGCCTGGCGCACCCGCTGGTCGGAGAGGATCGGGTTGTCGAGGTTGAGGTCGATGTGCTCGTAGAACAGCCCCGGCTTGATGACGAAGGAGAAGCGATCGCCGACCCGGTCGCGCAGGCCCAAAGCCTGGTCCAGCGGGATGCCGACCTCGCCCGCGATCATGTCGATGTCGCCGGCGAGCAGGTTCGCCTCCAGCGCCGCCGAGCGTTCGATCACGCGCACCACGATCTCCTCGAACCCGGGATCGGTGCCGCGCCATTCTGGATTGCGGCCAAGCGTGATGCGTGCGCCCGGCACCGTCTCGGTAATCCGATACGGGCCGAAATGCAGGCCGGGGTTGGTCGTGTCGGTGTCGTAGGTGGTGCGCATCCGGTATGTCGCCGGGTCCTGGTCGAACACCGGCCGCTCCAGGTGGGCCGGCAGGATCTCGTACCGGCCGATGGTCGCGAAGCTGCACTTCACCTCGTCGAAATGGATGGTGAATTCGCGGTCGTCATGGGCGGTGATGCCGACGATGTCCTTGGCATAGAGATCGAAGTTCGTGATGCCGGCTTCCGGGTGGCGGCCGACCTCCCAGGTGAAGACGACGTCCTCCGTGGTGATCGGCATGCCGTCACCCCAGAACAGGTCCTCCTTCAGCCGATAGGTGGCGTCGATCCCCTCCGTGCCGTCGTCGCGGGTGACGATTTCCGCGCCGCCCTCGGTCAGGCTGGGCAGTCCCTCGCACAGGAAGCAGGTTTCCTGCCAGTCCGGGTCGAACCCGGCGACCGGCCGGCGGGTCATGGCCAGCACATAGGCCTTCGCCAGCATCGCATCGATCGACGGGTGGAAGTTCGACGGATACTGGGCCATGCCGATGGTCAGCCGCCCCTGCGGCTGGGCGGAGGCCGGTGCTGCGAGTGCCACCGCGGCGAGGGCGGCGGCAAGCGGCGGCATCAGAGGACGCGTCGGCATGGGCTGTCGGCTCCGAAGGGGCTTAAGGTCGGCGGTCTCTTGAGAAAGACGATCGACGAAGGTTGGTTCGACAGGCGCTTCTTTACGACGGAAGTCTGTTACGACGAGAGTCTGGCAGGATATGGGTGGCCGTGAAACTTGCGCGCGACGGGAGCCGTGCGCCAACGTGCGGCGCGCTGCCGAAAGGTCCAGACGATGTCGGCGATCATCGCCAAGTCCGAACATATCCCGTTCTCGTTCCATCTGACGAAGGAGCACATGCTCTTCTTCTCCGCTGAGCTGGAGGCGATGGGCGGGCGTGTCGACTACCGCGCCGAATTCGCCGGCACCCGGGCGTCCAGCTATCGCAAGATCGGCGACATCTTCCAGGAAGCCCACCTTCATCCGAGGCCCCTGCGCACCCTGGAGATGGCGATGACCAAGGGGTCGAGTTTCGTGACCCTGGAATTCACGACAAAGGAGCGGATCACCGGCCAGATCAGGATCGTCGCCTCGATCGAGGAAGAAGACCTGGTCGACCCTTTCGAGCGGATCGACGACCATATCGAGGACCTGATGACCCCCTACTCCCTGTTCTGGGAGCTTTCGCCGGCCTCCGAAGCGCTGGTTGCCGCCATCGTCTTCATGCCGCTCGCCCTGATCCTGGTGCAGACCACCGTTGCCGGGGCGGATCCGGCCGATCGGCTGCCCGGCATGATCACCACGGCCGTGGTCATGGCGCTCGCCTTCTTCTTCCTGACAGCACTTCTCGCCGGCCTCAAGTCGACAGTCATGCCGATGGCACGCCTGAGCCCGGTCGACGACGGCGACGATCACGCCTAAATGACAAGCCTGGAATAGAGATGGCGGGGGTTCGGTGGGCGGGGGCGACCTGCCCGGACGGCCACCGCGATCGGCCCGCCTTCAATTGGCTCGCTTTCAAGGGGACGAGTGCTCAACCATGACCGACGCATCCGACAAGGGATCCGACAAGGGGCCCGGGCCGGAAGCGGCCGCCGCTGGCGAGGCTGACGCCGCGGCCGCTGCCGCTGCCAAGGGGCTGCCCGACGCTCTGGGGGACGCCATCGACCTGCCGCCGGACCTGGCCCAGGGCGGCGATGTCCTGAACCGCATCCGCGAGCTCGAAGCCGAGCTCGAGGAGCGCACGAAGGAGGTCAGCGACAAGCTTCTGCGGGCGATGGCGGAGACCGAGAATGTCCGCCGCCGGCTGGAACGCGAACGCGACGAAACCGCCAAGTTCGCGGTGGCCGGCTTTGCCAAGAATCTGCTGTCGGTCGCCGACAACCTGCGCCGCGCGGTGGATTCGGTGCCGGCCGACGAGCGCCAGTGCAACGAATTCCTGAACACGCTCCTGTCCGGGGTCGAGGCGACCGAGCGCGAACTGGTCCAGGCGTTCGACAAGGCGGGGATCGAGAAGGTCGAGCCGATCGACCAGCCGTTCGATCCGAACTTCCACGAGGTGATGTTCGAGATGCCGGGCGGCGGCAAGCCGGCGGGCACGGTGATGCAGGTGCTTCAGGCCGGCTATGTCCTGAACGGTCGTCTCCTGCGCGCGGCCCGGGTCGGTGTCGCCAAGGCCGGCGATCCCGGCGCGGGACCGGATCACAAGATCAACCAGACGGTCTGAACGGCCCTCGCCAGGGCCGCCGATGGCGCTGCCTAACCCTCCATCATGAGCCTGAGCTGACGGTTGGCCAGCGCCAGCATGGCGAAGTCCATGCGCTGGGCGGCCCGGAACTCCTGCAACAGCTGGTCGAGGCGGGAAACGGTCTGCTGGCGGCCGGCTGCGAAGCCGGCAAGTGCCGCATCGGCGTCTTCGATCGGGCCGCCCGCGGTCTCGATCGCCCTCAGCGTGATCGCACTCTGCTGGCCGAACATCTCGTCGACCATGGCCGATCGGGCGGACTGTTCCCAATGGTCCTCGGCGCTGGTTTCGCGTGCGGCATCGCGCAGCCAGGTGATGCCGAAGCGGTCGCCGGCGGCGAAGTAGAGGCGGGCCACCGCCTCCACCCCGGCACCGGTCAGCCCGCTGATGCGGATGATGTCGGTCGCCGAGCCCATGAGCGGCAGGGCCGCGAGCCAGGAGGCCAGCGCTTCCGGCACGCCCGCGTCGGTCAGGCATTGGCGGCGCTGTTCCAGCCGGCCGCGCGCGTCCGCCCCGACAACGCTGTCGATGCTGGCGAGAAGCACGCCCACACCGTCTTCGTAGGAGGCGGATTCGCCGGCGACGTCGAGCGGGCGTGCCGCGGTGTTGAGGAACCAGGCGATCGCCCGTTCCGCCAGGGCGTTGATCGCGATCAGCTGTTCGGTCTGCAGGGCCGCCGGCACCTTGTTGTCGAGGGCTTCGATCTCCCCCCATAGCTGCCGGAGGTTGAAGGCCTGGCGCACGACGGCATAGGCGCGCGCGACGTCGGCGATGTCGGCCCCGGTGCGCTCCGCCACCTCCTGGGCGAAGGTCGGCCCGAGGCGATTGACGAAGCTGTTGGTGATCGACGTCGCCACGATCTCCCGGCGCAGGCGGTGGCCCGCCATGACCGTGCCGAACCGTTCCGACAGGGTCGGCGGGAAATACCGCTTGAGATCGACCAGGGTTGCGTCGTCGTCGGGCAGGTCGCTGGCCATCAGGGCCCCGTGGAGGGCGATCTTGGCATGGCAGACCAGGGTCGCGAGTTGCGGCCGGGTCAGGCACTGGCCGGCGCGGCGCCGTTCGGCGATCGCTTCCTCGTCGGGCAGGGCGTCGAT
>CAYNIS010000173.1:0-7227 GCA_964397055.1 uncultured Rhodospirillaceae bacterium
CCGTGCGGGAATCCCAAAACCTCTACCTGAGTCAATTCGTCCACACGGCCTAGTTACAAAGAAGATTCCGGCAGGCTCATTGTTGTGTTGATACTTGAAGAGATGGGCGTAGGCCGAGAGGTATTCGCCGCGGCCCTCAGCGGTCGTCGGCCTACCTGGCGCTACACGACTGTCGTCGGCGCTAGCAGGAAGGTGCCGTGCCTCAATGACGAGGACAATGTGAAGCGTATCAGGAGGGTCTGAGATTCCCGACCAAGTTGCGGGGGGCGGGACGATCGTACGCTTTCGTGCCTCCGCCAGAATTCTGTGAGCCGTGACGGGTATCGGGCTCCTTAAGCGACCGCGTATCAGTTGAGCAGCGAGTTGGGCGACCTCTCGCTCTGTGATCGGTGGGTCTCCAGCAATCTGCCAGTCCCAGTACGCGTCAACTCTGACGTTCGTTGTGCTAACGCCATATATCGGACCGCCTGGGTTTGGCGGTGATGCGTCGACGGCGGTCGAAGTGAGGACCAAGAGGTTTAACAGGGCAAGAAGTAGAAATAACCTTGATCTGAACTCAAAGGGTGCAAGAGCCAGTGTGAGCAATGAGCACCATTCATCTTTCTTTGGCTTTTTTCGAAATTTCTCCTCGTGGCAAACAGTCTCTTTGGTTGATTTGTCCGCCTGCTGCGGTTTCCTGGACCTAAATTGGCGGGCTTTATCGCCTACAATTTCGTGGAAGTTGTTGGCGTTGTGTTGGAAATGGATCTTGGACCTAGGTTGGCCGGATGCTTCGCTGGCCGTTAAAGGCGGGAGAAGGGCTTGAAGTGTGAGGCGCACGTCGTGTCTCTTGGCCGAGGCTGTGGGTCCCATTGCGAGGTGATCCTCTTCCCTACTGGTCGATGTCTATCCTGACGGGCCAGCCGGTGCGGGCGGGTTTTCAGTTGTCCTAGCTTTCGAGAAAGTAGTTTAAGGTTGGGTTCATGGCGTCAGGACCAGTCGGGCGCTTGTATAGGCGTGGTTGACGATGGCATGCCGTCTTGCGGGAGTTTTGGGTTCGTGTCCCGGGAGGCGGTGTCGCCGGCCACCGGCCTGACCGGAGGGGCGGGCGTGGGTTGCCAAGCGGCCGACCGGGGGGCCGATCACCGGCACCGTCTTCAGCTTTTTCACGCTGAGGGACGGCCTGATCAGCCACTACCGCCTGTGGCTTCACGCCGATTTCGACCCGCCCGTCGTGTTCGACAGCGCCAATCCGGCGCTGCCGCAAGCCTGAAGGCGTGCCGGTTGCGGCGTGTCAGGCCCAGCCGAGCTGCTTGAGGGATTCGAGCGAGTGCCAGATCTTGGTCATGTGGCGGATCTTCTCCCCCTCGAACTCCATGGCGTAGACGTAGTCGGCGGCCACGGCCTTGCCCGTCGGCGGCACCGGCCCGCCTTCGCCCGTGTGCGTGCCGTGGAAGACGGCGAAGCCGAGGACCACGCTGCGTTCGGCGTCGAGGGCGAAGCCCTTCAGCTCATAGCGGCCGTCAGGGCAGAGCCCGAGCAGGCCCTTCATCCACTCGACATAGGCCTCGAGCGTGGTGACGTCGGCGAGCGATTCCGATTGGGCGGAGAACGTCGCGCCGTCATGGCAGTAGCCTTTGCAAGCCTCCCAGCCCTTGCCGGTCTCGCACGCATCGAAGAACGCGAGCCCGATGTCCTTGATGTCCGCCATGACCTGTCCTCCCTTTCGAAACCTGTGAAACCTCTTCCAACCGGACATAAACCGCGAGCGGCTGTTGATGCATCTGCGTGGGACACTACGCGCGGCAGGGGATTGTCATCAGGTCGTGGGCCACCCGGATGTCACCGTCGAAGGCCGCGCGTGCGTCGGCGGCCCACTCGTCCTCCTTGCCCGGCGGCGGCGGCGGCACGAAGTGCACCAGGACCAGCGTCTTGACCCCGCAGCGTGCAGCGGTCTCTCCGGCCTGCCGAACGTCCGAGTGGTAGTCGAGCACATCACGCAGGCGCGGCGACCGCGAGGCCGCGATGAGGTCGCTGCGGATCACCGACTGCACATAGACGTCCGCACCCCGGCAGATCTCGTAGAGGCCGTCGCACGGGATCGTGTCGCCGCCAATGGCCACGACGCCCTCGTCGCATTCGATCCTGAAGCCAAGTGTCGGCGTGGCGGGGCGGTGGTCCGTCTGCGCGCAGCTCACGGTGACGCCGTCGCGTTCCATGACCAGGCCGCTATGGCACTCCGTGACGTCGACGATCGGCGGCCCAGTCAGGTCGTCATGGTGGGCGAGGCGATAGCCGATATCGTCCTCCAGCGCCGCGAGGGTGGCATCCGTCAGCTTCGCGGTCCCCTCGGGGCCGAAGACCGGCAGGGGATTGGGGCCTGCGCTCATGATCCAGCGCGTGGTGATGACATCGTTGTAGTCGGTTGTGTGGTCGCTGTGCAGGTGGGTCAGGAACTGGGCGGTCAGCTTCTGAACCACCATGCCGGCAGCCGCGCCCCGCATCAGCACCGCCCGTCCGCAATCGAACAGCAGGCTGAGACCCCTCGCCCGAACCAACACGGCCGGCCCCCCACGATCCGGGTTCGGCAACGGCGTCCCACTTCCCAGAATGACAACGTCCATCGATCTGCTCCTTGGGTACCCGGTGGGCGCCGAGTCCAGTTACCCGAGACTCCCCATGTGGGCCGTTCCCGAGAGGGTGACGCTGTCCGAGAACGGTTCCGCGCGCAACCGATTGTTACATAACGTCGAGCCGTGAGCGGTCACAGGTGGCAATGGGCCAATTGGCCGCGCGAAACGGTTCGATCGCCAATCGTGCGGACGCGCCTGTCCTGTCGGCGGCGCGGTGAAGGAGCGGAAGGCCGCCGTTGGCGCGGCGCAACGTTGCATCGCCCTGAGGCCTGGTTACCGATGGGGCGGTCGGCAACCCGGAACCGGGTCCCGGAAAAGGAGAGGCGCATGGTCGGACATATCGGAATTGTCGGCTGCTCGGCGGAGGGGGCGGCGCTCTGCTACAGGACCATCAGTGTCGAGGGGGCGGCGGTCCTCGGCCAGGCACACGCCCACCCGGAAGTGACGATGCACACGCCCTCCCTCGCGCGCTATGTCGCCTGCCTCGGCCGCGGTGACCTCGACGGCGTGGCCGAGTTGATGCTGGCCTCCGCACGCATCCTGGCGGCTGCCGGCGCTGACTTCCTGATCTCCCCCGACAACACGATCCACTCAGCCCTGCCGCGCGTGGTCGACCGCTCGCCGCTGCCCTGGGTTTCGATCGTCGATGTCGTTGCCGAGGAGGGGGTAAGGCGCGGTTTCCGGCGACTTGGCATTCTCGGGACGGAGTGGCTGCTCGCCAGCGACATCTATCCACAGGCCCTTGCCCGCCACCAGATCGAGAGCGTGACGGTAGACGGACCGGCGCGGCGAGAGCTGGGCCGGGTGATCATGGACGAACTGGTCATGAGCCGGTTCGAGCCGGCATCGGTCGATTGGCTGCGGACCCTCGTCGAGGGCCTGAAGGGCCAGGGCTGCGATGCCGTTGTCTTGGGCTGCACCGAACTGCCCCTGGTGCTCGACGATGCCAACGCGGCCGTGCCGACCCTCGACTCCACGCGCCTTCTTGCGCGCGCGGCCCTCCAGCGGGCGGTCGGCGCACACCCGGGCGCGTAAGTCTTCCGAAACATGGCGCCGGGCAGAGTGGATGCCTTCCCGTTGGAGGCTCCCCCGTGCATCTCATGGCTTCAGCGCTGACCGCGCTCCTGGTTCTGGCGGCGGCTCCGTCGGGCGCGGTGACCGGCGTGCCGGGGCGCTGCCCGGCCCCGTCACGGTTTCGACTACTCGGCCGCGACCGGAGCGGCCACCGGGTCGATGCGCGGGCCGTGGGTCACCCGTTCCGGCGCCTTGTGGACCATGGTGTAGGCGTAGTCGACGCCCATGCCGTAGGCGCCCGAATGCTCGCGCACAATGTCCATCACCGCGTCATAGGTGTCACGGCGGGCCCAGTCGCGCTGCCATTCCAGCAGGACCTGCTGCCAGGTGACCGGCAGCACGCCCGCCTGGATCATGCGCTGCATGGCGTAGTCGTGCGCTTCCTTCGAGGTCCCGCCGGAGGCGTCGGCGACCATGAAGATCTCGTAGCCGCCCTCGGCCATCGCCGAGAACGCGAAGGTGTTGTTGCAGACCTCCGTCCACAGGCCCGATACCACGACCTTCTTCCGGCCGTTCTTGGCGAGCGCGTCGCGGACCTTCTGGTCGTCCCAGGAGTTCATCGAGGTGCGCTCGAGGATCGGGTGCTCCGGGAACACGCCCAGGAGTTCCGGATAGGTGTGGCCGGAAAAGGCTTCGGTCTCGACCGTGGTGAGCGTGGTCGGGATGCCGAACACCTTGGCCGACTTGGCCAGCGCCACGGTGTTGTTCTTCAGCACCTGGCGGTCGATCGACTGCACGCCGAAGGCCATCTGCGGCTGGTGGTCGATGAAGATCAGCTGGCAGTTGGTCGGGGTCAGAAGCTCGGGCTTGTTCATCGGGTCTCTCCCGCCGGAGGTTGGGTTCCGGAGCGGACCTGGGTCGTCTCCGTCAACGCTTCAAAGAATGGTTGCACCGGCGCCGGTTTGAACCGGAGGGTGCGCGCAAGCGGAGTTCGTGCTTTGCGAACAACGCGCCGATCTTGCGCGAAAGCGTGTCGGCCGCGCGGCGCTATCCCCCGACGAGTTCCCGGATCGAGGCCGTGTCTTTAAGGAGCAGCCCACCGGCGGTGAGCGCAATCCGTCAATGCGTCGACGCTGGCGGGTCGATCCGAACCTCCCCATCGATCTACGCGCCGGCACCAGCCGCCCAGGCGAACACCGCGGCCTGTTGCTCCTTCAGGAACGCCTCGTCGTCGTCGACGATCAGGCCGAGCGCGCGCGCCGCCGTGATGAAGCCGCGCAGTGTCTCCGGTTCCATCGCCCCGGTGTCGACATTGGACTTGTTGACGACGATGGCGCTCAGCATCGGCCAGCCGCGAAGAGTCCCGAACTCGACCAGGTCCCAGAGGTGGCCGTTCATGGCGTAATGCGCCCGGCTCCAGGCGACGCCGCTGGCGTCGGCGAGGTCTTTGTAGCTCAGGAAGCGTCGTTCCCTTGCCGCTGCCCGAATGATGCGCATCGATTTCTCGAACTCCAGCCCCTTGCCCTGAAGCCTCTGACGTGCCTCCAGCGCCTCGGTGTAGATCGGCTCGGTCGTGCGACCCAGGCGCCTTGCGTTGTCGATCAGGTTGTTCAGTTGAGCTGCGTCGAGCATCGACACATCGATACTCTTCGCAGGCGCGATCCGTTTGGCGGGCGCCGCGGCCTTTCCGGCTGCCGCCCGTTTGTCTGATGTCATCCTGTTGACCCTTCCAGGAATTCCCGGATCCACGCTGTCACCTGTTCCGGCTCCTCGTGCACGACCCAATGGCTGCCATGGGGCACGCGGCGGATGGTGACGTCCGGCACGTATTCCTCGATGCCGTCGATCAGGCTCGGCAACAGGGCGGTGTCCTGCTCTCCCCAGATGATCAGGGTCGGCACGTTCACGCTGTACTTCTGCCGGTCCAATTCCGGCGGCTCGGCCTTCACGTCGCCCTCCGCCGGGTACTCGAAGGGGGAGGCGCGGTACCAGTTGAGCCCGCCGGTGAGCGAGCCCGGCTCCCGCCAGTTGGCGAAATAGGCGGCCTTGTCGGCGTCCGTGAACTTGCCCGCGGCCATCAGCGGCTCGAACCGGCCCCAGAGGTCAGCGAGGTCGTTGGCCATCAGCGTCGCCTCCGCCTCCGGTGTCTTGAACATCCGGATGTACTGGCTCGCCTTGATCTGGTCCGCATTGATGGCGAGGTCGCGCTGGAACATCGCCGGATGGGCTGAGTTGATCATGACCAGCTTGTCCAGGCGATCCGCATGCATCATGGCGAAGGCCCAGGCGATCGCCCCGCCCCAGTCATGGGCGACCAGGGTGAACTTCTCCCGCCCGTAGTGGTCGGCAAGGCCGAGGACGTCGCGGATCAGGTGCTTGGCGCGATAGGCGGCGACATCCCAGGGCTTCTGCGAAAGGTTGTAGCCGCGCTGGTCCGGGGCAACGCAGAGATGGGTCGGCGCGAAGTCCGCCAACTGCCGCTTCCAGGCGTACCAGAACTCCGGAAAGCCGTGCAGGAAGATCATCAGCGGTGCGTCGGGCTCGCCCGTTTCCGCCACATGCAGGCGGATGCCGTTGGTGATGACGTTGGTGTGCCGGATGTCCATGGCGTCCCCCCGTTAATCATTTGTGCTAAGGCTAGGCTTCCGGCCGGGCCGCGGACAAGTCAGTTCCATTTTGGAATTCTGGGCTTGACCGAGGCCGTCGCCACCTGATCTCGTTCATGGCGTCCATGCGCGCGGCGTATTGGGCGCGTTGACGGATGCGGGCGTAAAGTTAACTTCTGCTGTCCTTGGTACTAGGGGTTGGGCGATGAGCGAGATGGCAAGCCGGGCTGCCGAAGCCGTCGACTACGAGGGTCGGGCGCTGCACCACCTCGATCCGGTGTGGTTCCGGATCCGGCGGGAGGCTGAGGCCCTGGCGCTGGCGGAACCGGCCCTTGGCGGCTTCGTCCACGCGACGATCCTGAACCACACCCGGATGGAAGACGCGACCAGCTTCCACCTCGCCCAGAAGCTGGACTCGATGACCATGCCGGCCCTGTTGCTGCGCCAGGTCTTCGACGAGGCGATGGCCACCGATCCCGAGATCGGGGCAGCCCAGCGCGCCGACATCGTCGCCGTCTACGATCGCGACCCGGCGACCCAGCGCTATATCGAGCCCTTCCTCTACTTCAAGGGTTATCAGGCCCTGCAGGCCTATCGCATGGCACACTGGCTGTGGCAGCACGACCGGCGCGACATGGCGCTGTTCCTGCAGTCGCGCATTTCCGAGCAGTTCGCCGTCGACATCCATCCTGCTTCCCGCATCGGCCGGGGGGTGATGATCGATCACGCCTCCGGCGTGGTCATCGGGGAGACCGCGGTGGTCGAGGACGACGTGTCGATGCTGCATGGCGTGACACTCGGCGGCACCGGCAAGGAGATCGGCGACCGTCATCCAAAGATCAGGCGCGGCGCCCTCATCTCGGTCGGGGCGAGCGTGCTCGGCAATATCGAGGTCGGGGCCTACGCCAAGGTCGGGGCGGCGAGCGTCGTCCTCAAGGACGTACCGGCCCGCACCTTTCCTATTTGCTATCTACAAGAGTTAATAACCAGAATCT
>CAYNIS010000174.1:0-7223 GCA_964397055.1 uncultured Rhodospirillaceae bacterium
GCCGGGTCGGCGCCCACCCCCGCGGGCGGCGGGTTCGACGCAAGACGCTGGCCCTTCGCCCGGGCGGCGATCGCCCCCAGCCCGCGGGCCGGCGGCACGAAGAAGAAGTAGTAGGCCAGGGGAGCTGTCAGAAGCACCAGGAGATAACCGATCAACGGCAACACCACAGGCGCCAGACACAGGGCCGCCAGCAGTTTCGACGGCAGATAGACGACCAGCCAGTACGGCAGAAAAAGATGGGCGTAGCGCACCACGAAGATCGCCGCGGCGGGGAGATTGAACAGGCTGAAGACCTTCCCGGTCACCGCATAGCGTACGATCACCGCGTGATAGAGCGGGATCGTCGCGACATAGGCCCCCGCCATGCTGACCAGGGTGACCGCGTTGCCGAGCCCGAAGAGGTTGATCGCGAGATCAACCTCGAACTCGATCAGGATCGAGCTCGCGATGAAACCGATCACGTAGCAGCCGACCAGCCGGGCGACGAAAACCGCCAGCCCGTCGAACAGCACGGCAACGGGATTCAGTGGCGGTAACTCCGTCGTGCCGCCGGCCATGTGGCGAACCTGACCGAGGCGCCAGCCCTCCCCCACCAGGTAGTTCAGGCCGACGACGTATGTCGCGATGACATAGGGGCCGAGCCGGACGAGGGCGTTGGCGTCCTCGAAAGGTGCCCGGAAAGCGCGGGATATCCCAAAGTTCAAGACGATGACCCTGCGGCATGCGGACGGGACCAGGAACGGAACCGCCGGCGGGACGAGCGCCCCTGGCGGGGGGAACTGTCGATGGGTAAGGGAGAGATCGGCCCACGGTCAAACGACGGCGTGATCGGCCCACAGTCAAACGACGGCGTGATCGGCCATGTCCGGCTGGCGTCCCGGTGCCGGCAGGACATAGCCGTCGCGGTCCTCGACCCGGCCCTGTTCCGCCGAAAGCCAGGCCGCGATATGGGCCGGCATCGGCGGCGACGAGGCATGCTCGCCGATCGCCACCCCGACCTCGCGGCACGGCACGGTGCCATCGCGTTTGAGGACCGCGGCCCGGACCGCCGCCGTTGCCAGGACCTCTCCGTCGGCCCGGCGCATCTCATGCTCGAGGATGAACGCGCGATCGGTCCAGCACACCAGGCGCGTGGTCACGTCGAATGACTGGAAGAGCCCGATCGGCTGGCGGAAGCGCACCATCGCCCCGCCCAGGACCATCATCCAGCCGCGCCCCAAGCATTCCTGCAGGATTCCCGTGCGCCAAAGCCAGTCGATCCGGCCGAGATCCATGAACTGGAGGTAGCGGCCGTTGTTCAGGTGGAAATTGAGATCGAGGTCGTGGGGCAGCACGTGGTAGCGCCGGACCGAGCGCTCATAGGGCGTGAGCGGGCCGGAGGACAGAGCGCCGACCAGCGTCGGCATAAGTCGCAGGATGAGTTTCATCGCGCGAGGATCCTTGCAAAACAGAAGCGCATGTTGCGCCGCGCAAAGCAGACGGTCAATCCCCCAAAGAATTTAGGGTTTCTAATATTAGCTTTCATTCAGGCGAGCCACGGACGGAAATCCAACGCATCTCGGAACCTTGGCGCCGCCTTGGCTTCGACCGACGATTACTGGCGGGTGGCGCAAACGCGGCCGGTAGAACAGGCAACCGGTCAGAACAGGCGGCGCAAGTCGGCGATCATCGACCCGGCGATCGCCCGCGCCCTCGGCCTTTCCAGGGCGATGTACGGTACCGGCCGCATCAGCTCGATCGCGGCGATGCCGAGCCGGGCGGCAAGCAGCCCGTTGACCAGCCCCTGGCTGAGGCGCGCGGACACCGCCCCGGTGATGCCCCCGCCGACCAGCTCGTTGATCAGGCCGTCGCCGGCCTCGACCCCGCCGGCCAGGACGATATGGGCGAGCGACCGGCGCAACAGGGCGAGTGTTGCCGAGGACCCGGCCCGCCCGCCGTAGAGTTCGGCGATGCGTCGGATCATGGCGAGCGTGCGCCAGGCGACGATCAGCCCGTCGAGCGTGGCATAGGGGCTGATTGCCGTCGCCAGGGCGGTGGTGCGCGCGGTTTCCGCGATGACCCGTACCGCCGCCTCGTCGATCGGGCGGATCACCTGCTGTTCATAGAGGGCGAGCTTGTCGCGCGCGTCGACCATCTGCCCGGCGAGCTCGCGATGGCGATCACGCGCCCAGGCGAGGTCCTGGCGTCCCCGATAGAGCGCCTCCAAGCGGTCGAGGACCTTCTGCGCCTCCGTCTGGCTGGCATGGCGCAGCGCCGCTTCCGCCGCCGCACGGACATCGCCCAGCCGGCGCTGGCGCCAGAAACCGGCGAGCTCGCTCAGGCCGAACCACAGAAGGCCCACGCAAACGGCCCCGATGCCGGCCGCCCCCAGGAAGCCCATGACCGGGTCGCGCTCGGCCAGGCTGGTGACCAGCGCCTGGCCCTCGATCCCGGCACCGAGACCGACCAGCGTCACGACTCCGGCCAGGATCAGGCTGCCGGCCCAGCTCCGCCGCCTGGCCGGTCCGACGGCGGGGGCCGCAGCCTCCTCAACCGCGGGGACGATGTTCGCGGTCGCCGGATCCAGCACCATCGGTGCCGGCGCCGATACCGGGGCCGCGGCCTTCGGGCCGGCATCTGCGGGCTTGGTCAGGACGAAAGGGTCGGGCGGTTTCTTGTCGGCACTCACGCCAGCCGGTCTCCAATCAGAAAACCGAGCGCCCGGTCGAGGCGGAGGTTGGCCATCCCCTCGTTGCCGCGGCCGATACCCGACGGCGGCCGGAACCGCATGAAGCGGTGGCTGCCGGCGGCGGCCCGGGCCTCGACCAGTCTTGTCGGAACCAAGCCGGGGAAGACCACGACCGGATCGGTGCCGTCCATCGGGACCCCCTGGATACAGGCGACGACCTCCCCCGACCGGGTGACCTTGATCGGGTTGGCCGCGGTGATCGAGGCGAGCGCCACCGCGTCGACGGCGGCGCCGCGATAGACCGCCCGGTTGATCGGATCGAACAGCAACTCCCGCATCAGCGCCTCGAGACGATCGTGCTGGTCATGGGGGACATGATCGGCCTTGGTCGCCGCGAACAGAATGCGTTCGACCCGGCGTCCCAGGATCGGCCACAGCCAGGACCGCGGCCCCGGGCGGAACATCGCCAGGATCTGGGCCATCGTGTCGGCGAGGTCGCGGACGGCCGCAGGTCCCCGGTTGAGGCTGGAGAGGAGGTCGACCAGGACGACCTGCCGGTCGATCCGGCTCAGGTGATCGCGGAAGAAGGGGCGCACGATCTCCGCCTTGTAGGCCTCGAACCGGTCGGCCATCATCTCGCCCAGGGTGCCCCGTTCGGGCACCGTGCCGGGGGCAATGTCCAGCGGCGCGAAGGTGAGCGCGGGCGAGCCTTCCAGGTCCCCCGGCATCAGGAAGCGGCCGGGCTGGGCGAGGCCGAACAATGCGGGGTCGGCCCGACACGCCTCGAGATAGGCGGTGTAGCGGCGGGCGAGGTCGGCGGCCGCCTCCTCCCGTGCCGTGTGATCCGGGCCGTGGGACCCGAGCGCCTCGAGGAACGCTCCGGCGAGTTCCGCGCGGCCGGGTTCCCGCGCGCGCGCCACCATGGCCGCCGACCAGTCGGCATAGCCCTGGTCGAGCAGTGCCGTATCCAGCAGCCATTCGCCGGGATAGTCCACGATGTCGATATTGAGCGTCGACGTTCCGCGCAGGCTGCGCATCAGGACGCCGCCCGGGCGATAGCGCACCGACACCCGCAGTTGGGCGAGACGACGGGTCGATTCCGGCCAGGACGGCGGGTCGGCGGCTAGTGCGGCCAGCATCCCCTCATAGTCGAAACGGGGTACCGCGCGATCCGGCTGCGGGGTCAGGAGGGCGGCCTCGAACCGGTCCTCGGCCACGACGTCCAGGAGCGGCAGGCGCTTGGGCCGCAACAGGTTGGCGACCAGGGCGGTGATGAAGACGGTTTTGCCGGCCCCCGCGAGGCCCGAAACGCCGAGCCGCACGGTATCGTCGAACATCCCGGTCGCAGCCTCCACGCCATCGGCGAGGCCACGCTGCACACTGTCGCTGAGGCTTGCGGCAAAGCGGGCGAGGGTCAACGGCGGGTCCGGGCGTATCGTCGGGATCGGAGGCGGTCGGCTGGCCGCGGCTGGCGGCAGTCTGCCACGGTGCCGAGGGACGACGCACGGAAACGATACGCACCGCCGCGCTTGCCGCAGCCGGCATGCCGCGCCAGGGTGATCGCCCCAACAGGAGGGAGGGCTTTCCAGCAATGTCCGTCAGCCGAAGCAGCCTCGACGCCGCCGATATCGATGCGACCCTGACGCTCGCCCGACAGCGTCTCGATCCTGATCGCCTGGCCCTGGCGGAACCCTTCCTCGGCGCCTTCTACGGGCTGGTTCCGGACGCAGACGTCGCCACACGGCCGGTCGAGATGCGGTTGGCGGCGGCCCTTTCGTTCCTGCGCTTCGCCGGCAAGCGCCAGCCGGGGGAGACCCGCGTTCGGGTCTTCAACCCCCAGCTGGAGGCGGATGGCTGGCAGACGCGGCGAACGGTGGTCGAGGTCGCGACGGAGGACATGCCGTTCCTGATCGACACCCTGACGACCGAGATCAACCTGCAGGGCCTGGCCGTAGACCTTCTGATTCACCCGGTGATGGCGGCAAGCCGGGACGACAGCGGCGTGCTGACCGCGCTCCACCCGCGCGACGCGGCCCCGGAGGGCACGATCCGCGAGAGCCTGATCCAGATGGAGGTCGACCGCCAGTCGGCCCCGGCGATCCTGGAACAGCTGAGGGCCGGCCTGATCAAGGTGATCGCCGACAACCGCGCCGCCGTCGAAGACTGGCCGACCATGCGCAGCCGGTCGCAACAGGTGGCGGCCGAACTGGTCGGCAACCATCCGGATGGCGTTCCAGCCTCCGCGATCGAGGAGGCCGCGGCGTTCATCGCTTGGCTCGATCGCGACAACTACGCGTTCCTGGGCGCCCGCGACTATGTGTTCGAGGGAGAGCTCGCCGGGGCGACGCCGGCGACGGCGCTTACCTGCCGGATCGTCGACGGCTCCGGCCTCGGCATCGCGCGCGACGATGCCTACTCGATCCTGGGCGGGCTTCGCCATTTCGACCAGCTGCCGGAACCGGTCCGCAGCTATGTCCGCTCGCCCGAGCCGTTGATGCTGATCAAGTCGTCGAAACGCTCGACCGTGCACCGCGGGGTCCATGTCGACATCGTCGGCGTCAAGCAGTTCGACAGCGCCGGCCGGGTCGTCGGCCTGCGCCTGCTGCTCGGCCTCTACACGTCGATGTCCTACAATCAGGCGGCGATCGACATCCCCTACATCCGCCAGAAGGTGATGCGCCTGATCGACCGCACCGGGCACGACCCGCGCGGGCACAAGGGCAAGGCCCTGATCCACGTCCTCAACACCTTCCCGCGGGACGAGCTCCTCCAGATCGACGAGGAGCGCCTGACCGAGGTGGCGCTGGGCATCCTGCACCTGCGCGAACGCCAGCGGATCGCCCTGTTCACCCGGCTGGATCCGTTCTGGCGGTCGATCACCTGCATCGTCTATCTGCCGCGCGACCGGATCGATACCCGGCTTCGGCACACCTTCCAGGCGATCCTGGAACGGCGCCTGAATGCGGAGGTGGTGGCGTATTTCACCACCATCGAGGACAGCCCGCTTGGGCGCATGCGCTACGTCATGGCGACCGAGGGCGTCGCCGCCCCGGTCTTCGACGAGGCCGCCCTCGAAGCCGAACTGAACGAGGCCGCACGATCCTGGGAGGACCGGCTCGCCGACGCGCTGGTCGAGGCGGTCGGCGAGGAGGAGGGCATGCGCCTCGCCCGGACCTACGGGCCCGGCATCCCCGTCGCCTATCGGGAAATCACCGACCCGGCGGCGGCCGTCCTCGACATCTCGCGCATGGAACGGCTCGGCGACGGCCGCGGTATCGAGGTCAGCCTGTTCCGCCCGGTGGAAGCCGGGCCGGGCCAGCTGCGCTTCAAGATCTATCATCCCGCCCGGCCGCTGCCGCTGAGCGAGGTGCTGCCCATGCTGGAGGACCTCGGCCTCGTCGTGATGACGGAGGTCCCCTATGTGATCCGGCCGCGCGGCCTCGGCCATGCCGTCTGGGTGCATGACGTCGACATGCAGATCCAGGGCTTCGACGACGATTTCGGGGCGATCAAGGACCTGTTCGAACAGGCGTTCGAGCGGGTCTGGGCCGGCGATCTGGAAAGCGACGGCTTCAACCGCCTCGTCCTCCTGGCCGGGCTCGACTGGCGGGAGGTGACGGTGATCCGCGCCTACGCCCGCTACCTGCGCCAGGTCCGCTTCCAGTTCAGCCAGGAAACGATCGAGGAAACGCTGGCCCGCCACGCCGGCATCGCCCGCCAGTTGGTGCGCCTGTTCAAGGCGCGCTTCGACCCGGCCCTTGGCGGTGCCCGGGCCAGCGAGGTGGCGAACCTGCGCGACGGGATCCTGAGCGAGGTGACGGCGGTCGAGAACCTGGACGACGACCGCATCCTGCGCGCGTTCCTGATCCTGATCCTGGCGACCATGCGAACCAACTACTACCGGACCGAGCGACCGGCCCTGCCGGAGATCGCGGACCGCCGGTCGTGGCTGTCGCTGAAGCTGGACAGTCAGGCGATCCCGGGCCTGCCGCTGCCGCGCCCGTTCATGGAGATCTTCGTCTATTCGCCGGAGGTCGAGGCGGTCCATCTGCGCGGTGGCCGGATCGCCCGTGGCGGCATCCGCTGGTCGGACCGGCGCGAGGATTTCCGCACCGAGATCCTGGACCTCATGAAGGCGCAGATGGTGAAGAACGCCGTCATCGTGCCGATGGGGTCCAAGGGCGGCTTCGTCATGAAGCACCCGCCGTCGGGCGGCGGCCGGGAAGCCCAGGTGACCGAGGCGATCGCCTGCTATCGCACGATGATGGCGGGCATGCTGGACGTGACCGACAACCTGCACCTAGGCGAGGTGATCCACCCGCCGGAGGTGGTGCGCTGGGACGCCGACGACCCCTATCTGGTGGTCGCGGCGGACAAGGGCACGGCGACCTTTTCCGACATCGCGAACGGGGTCAGCCGCGCCTATGGCTTCTGGCTGGACGACGCCTTCGCGTCGGGCGGCTCGGCCGGCTACGACCACAAGAAGATGGGCATCACCGCGCGCGGTGCGTGGGAATCGGTCAAGCGCCATTTCCGCGAACTGAACCACGATACG
>CAYNIS010000175.1:0-7218 GCA_964397055.1 uncultured Rhodospirillaceae bacterium
GACGACAGGGGCTCGGTGCCCCCGGTACCGCCGATCCGTTCCGGCGGGCCGGTCGACGGTTCCGAGGACTACGCCCTGCTGGTCACCACCGACCGCGGGCCCTGGGCCAGCTATGCGCCGAACGAGCCGGTGGTCGTCAGGTTCCAGACCGGGGTATCGCTGTTCGTCACCTGCTTCCTGGAGAACCCGTCGGGGCAGGTGAAGCGGATCTACCCCAACCGTTACGTCGAGGAAGCGAGGATCGGCGTGGAACAAGCGATCGCCATTCCCGAGCCGCAGCATCCCTTTGACATCGCTTTGGTCGCCAGCAGCGCCGAGGCCGTGGTCCTGTGCGCCGCCAGTCCGCAGCCGATCCTGCAGCGGCTGCCGCCGGCGCTCTCCGGGGAGGACTTCGCACCTCTGGAGGCCGGGTCCGTCGATCGCACCATGGCGCTCCTCGCCGACCTCGCCGATCCGGCGATGGTCGCGAACGTCATGCGCATCACCGTTCGTTCCGGCCCCGAGTGACGGCGGGAAAGCCGTGCTACAGCAACCGACAAGGTTTCACGAGGCAGCGCTGACCGCGCTTGCAGGTGCTGTCATCGTCCTCGACCAGCAGGGTGCCGTGAGCTGGGCCAACCCGGCTGCCGAACAGCTGTTCCGGACGTCCGCGGCCTACCTGATCGGTTCGCCGGTCGCCGACCTGCTGCCCGGCATGTCCGACCTTGCCGGCGACTTCGGCGTTCGCCGCGGGGCGACCCGTCTGGTGTGCCGGCGGCCTGACGGATCGAGCTTCCCGGCCGATGTCGCGGTCGCGCCGGTGGCCATGACCGACAGCAGCATGGCCGGCATCGTCCTCGTCCATGCGGCGGGCGATCCCCTGGTGCGAATCGGCCAGCGGCCGGTCGATCTGGATGACGAGGTCGACCCCGGTACCGGGCTCCTCAGCCGTGAGGCGATGCTTGCCCTGGTTGCCCGGGACTATGCCGGCGGCCGCCCGTTCGCGATCATCGTGGTCTCGATCCTCGGCCTGCGCGAGCTGCGCTCCATGCACGGCAATGACGGCGCCAACCTCGTCGTGCAGTCGGTCGCCGAGCGGATCGCGGAGGTGCTGCCGGAACGGACCCCGATGGCCCGGATCGAGGGGGCGGAGGTGGCAGCCCTTCTCCCCTATGCCGGCGATCAGGACCTGATCGACCTCGCCGGCAACGTCGCCGAGCTGTTCAAGGACAGCTTCGATGTCGACGGTCGGGCGACCTTTGTCGGCGCCAGCGTCGGGGCCGCGCCGAGCGCCAGTGCCAGTGAAGGCGACGGCGAGGGTGCCATCCGCAATGCCGAGATCGCGGCTTATCGCGGAGAATCGGCGCAGTCTCCCCGGGTGGTGCTGTTCGACGATGCGATGCGCGAGCAGATCTCGACCCGCCAGCGTCTGCGCGACGACTTGCGCCGGGCGATCTATTTCGGCGGCGAGATCTTCCTCATGTACCAGCCGATCGTCCGGCTGTCCGACACGTCGCTTGCCGGGTTCGAGGCGCTGGTGCGCTGGCGCCACCCGGAGCTGGGCATGGTGTCACCGGCGGAGTTCATCCCGATCGCCGAGGAGAGCGATCTCATCGTGCCGCTCGGCAACCATGTCTTCCGCGAGGCCTGCCGCCGTCTGGCGTCCTGGCAGCGTTTCCAGGGCTTCGACGAAGCGCCGCTGTTCCTGTCGGTGAACGTTTTCGCCCACCAGTTGAACGCGCCCGCCTTCGATCTCAGCCGCTGGTTCCGCGATGTCGCGGAGATTGTCGGCGCCGATCCCAACAACGTCAAGCTCGAGATCACCGAGAGCGGGATCATGGCCAACCCGAAGGAGACCATGGGCCTCCTGACCGAGTTGCGGCATCGGGGGTTCGGGTTGTCGATCGACGATTTCGGGACCGGCTACTCGTCCTTTTCCCACCTCAACACCATGCCGGTCGACACCATCAAGGTCGACCGCACCTTCGTTAGCGCAATCGAGACCTCCGACATGGACCGCGCGATCGTGCGCACGATCGTCGAGCTCGGCCGGCTCCTCGACATGCGCGTGGTCGCGGAGGGGATCGAGACCCACGAACAACACGATCATCTGCGCAATCTCGCCTGCGACTACGGACAGGGCTATCTCTACGGCCGGCCGCTCGATGGGGAGACGGCCAACCAGGGCGTGCGCGACCGAATTCTGCCGGGGCTAGTGTGATGATCGAGAAGGTCGATCGCTCTATCCGCGAGTTGGGTGCGACCTTCTCGATCTGGATCACACTAGCAACCTATTGAATCTAGTGTCCTTCTCGATTCCGAAGTTCGCAAGCGCGCGGGTCACGCCCTGGCAGCGACCTTCGGAATCAGGACACTAGAGCGTTTTCCAGCCGGACTGGATCGGCCCAGCGGTTCGGAAAATGCTCTGGTTCACTAGGTTGGCGCGCGTTCCGAACCGCGATGTGGGTCCACGTCGCTGGAACACGCGCCAGCCGTCGGCGTCGCTGGGGGCGGCAATGGCGACGCCGGGAATTGCAGCAGGGGGCACGGTGATGGCAGCGATACTGGTCGCAACCGATCTGTCGACGCGCTCCGTACTGGCGGTGGAGCGCGCCCTGTGGCTGGCGGACACCACGCTGAGGCCGCTGACCGTCGTCTATGCGGTGGATGCCGACCTGCCCGCACCGGTTCGCGATCGCATGATCGAGGAGGCCGAGCGACTGGTTTCCGACATGGTGCGACGCGGCGGGCCGGCGTTGGACGTGACCATCGACATCCGGGTCGGACGCATCCACCGCGAGATCGTGACGGCGGCGGAGGAGGTTGACGCCGACCTCATCGTGCTCGGCGCCCACCGGCGCACGTCGATGAGCGATCTCTTCCTCGGCACCAAGGCGGACCGGGTCCTGCGCCATACCCGACGCCCGGTGCTGCTCGCCCAGACGCCCAGCGACCAAGCATGGCAGCGGATCGCGGTGAACGCCGATCTGACCCCGATCGGCCGGCGCGCCTTCGAGTTTGCGGTCAAGTTGGCGCCGGAAGCCGAATTCGACCTGATCCACATCTACGACGTGCCGATGGCGTCCCAGGTGCCGGACGCCAGCCACGACAGCTATGAGCGGCAGATCGCAGCCCAGGTCGATCGCGACCTCGACCGCTTTGTCGCCGATGCCGATGTCGTGAGCCCGCGGGTCCGACGAGTGGCCTGCCAGGGGGCACCCGGCGAGACCCTGATCGAGGTGGCGAGGAACCGCGGGTGCCAGGCTATCGTCCTCAGCCAGGACGGCCACCACGCCGTCTCGGACGCCCTGTTCGGCAGCCTGCCGGCCGAGATCATGCACCACGCCACAGTCGACGTTCTGGTGGTTCAGGACGGCTGACCGGCCGGTTCCGCGACGGCGTTCAAGAGGGCGGGCCACGCCACCACCAAGGTCAGCGCACGCAAGCCCATGAAGGCGAGCAGCGCCAGCCACAGGCCGTGGTTCCCAAGCTGCTCGACCAAAGCCAGACTGATCGCGATGTAGATCGCGAAAGACGCGGCCATGGCGTTGCGCATGGCCACGGTCCGCGTCGCGCCGATGAAGATGCCGTCCAGGTGATAGGCGGCGACCGCGACCACGGGGCAAAGGGCGGCATAGACGACATAGCCGCCGGCCTCCAGCCGCACCGTCTCGACGTCGGTCAGCATCGCGACCAGCGCCGAGCCGGCCACGAGATAGGCGGCGGAGAACAAGACCGACGCCACCAGTGCCTTGCGTCCGGACACCAGGGCCGCCTGGGTCAGCGCCGCCGGGTCGCGCGCCCCGACCGCCCGGCCGACCAGGACTTCGGCGGCATGGGCGAAGGCGTCGAGCGCGAAGGATGAGAACAGGAGGAACTGCAGCAGCACCTGGTTCGCCGCCAGCGTGGTCTCGCCCAACTGCCCGCCCAGTCGGGTGAACCACGCAAAGGCGGAGATCAGGCAGAAGGTCCGGATGACGATGTCGCGATTGACCACGAACAGGTGCTGCAGGGCTGCAATATCGAGGATGCGGCCCTTGTCCCATGTGCCCGGGCTGGGGGCGAGGACACGGCGCACCTGGAAAAGGCCGAAGGCGGTGCCGACCGCCTCCCCCACGACGGTGCCGAGGGCGACACCCGCGACCCCCCAGTCGAGGCCGATGGCGAAAAACAGGCTGGCAGCGGTGTTCGCTCCGTTGGTGACGATCTGCTGCCAGAACACGCGCGGCGCGTGGCCCATGCCGAGGAGCCAGCCGACGATCGCATAGTTCATCAGCGTCGCCGGCGCCGCCCACATGCGGATGCCGGCATAGACACCGGCCCAGCGCGCCACCTCCGGCTCGGGCGCCAACGCCCACAGGCCGGCCCGGATGATCGCTGCCTGGAGGACAAGGACCAGGGTGGCGCCGATGAGGGCGGTCAGGCCGGCGCGCCCGAGGACCGCGCGCACCGCGTTCCCGCCGCTCGCCGGCGTGTCGGCGGCCCCGCGCGCCTGGGCGGTCAGGGCGACCGTGCCCATGCGCAGGAAGCCGAACCCCCAGAAGACGAAGTTGAACAGGACGGCCCCGACGCCGACACCGCCGAGGAAGGCGGCGGCCCCCAGGTGCCCGACGATCGCCGTGTCGACGATGCCGAGCAGGGGTGTTGTCACGTTGGAGAGGATCAGGGGACCCGCGAGCCGCCACACTTCCCGGTCGGAGACCGGTGTCGCAGGCGCGATCGGCGCCGTGACGGGGGTCATAGGCTGGCGGCGACCAGGGCCAATGCCAGGATCATCAGAATGGCGGCGACGGCCGCCACCTGCTGGGCGGTGGAGAGGCCCGTGTCCTCCTCGATGGTGTCGTTTTCCGACCGGCGATCGGGGGACGCGCCGTCCAGCGGGTCCGAAGCGCGACGGGCCATCCGGGCGTCGACGTCTCCACGCCGGATGCCATTGTCCGGCAGCGGTGGCGGGGTATCTGCGGCCCGACGCCGGCGCGGCTGAGCCTTCGGGGTCTGCGTCACCGCCGTTGGGGCCCCGACCACTCCCTGGCGGACGTCGCGCTCGCTCAACGGGTCCGGGCCCGGTCGGCCATCGGGCTGAGTCTGCCCGGGCCGCGGCCCGTCGATATAGGTGGCTTCGTCGTGGAACAGCGGCACGCCCTCGTCGCGCGCGAACGGGATCAGGAGTGCGCCGGCCAGCGCGCCCCCGAGATGCGCGAAATGGGCCACCTGCGGCCCGCCTTGGGCGGCCATGTTCGCCGGATCGGCCAGGACCGCGATGGCGTCGCCCAGGATGTAGAAGCCGATCACCAGCCAGGCCGGAAACGCGCGCGTCCGGTAGAGAACGAAGACCGTCACCCTGGCCTTCGGGTGCAGCAGCAGATAGGCGGCGGCGACACCGTAGATGGCGCCGCTGGCGCCGCCGAGCGAGAGCGTCGGGTCGGGTTCGAAGAAGCCGTGGCAGAGGCCGGCGAAGACCCCGCAGACGATATAGAAGATTGCGAACTTGGCGTGCCCCATGGCGTCTTCGACGTTGTCGCCGAAGATCCACAGCATCAGCATGTTGGCGCCGATATGGAGGGGTCCGCCATGGACGAAGATGTGGGTCACCAGGCGCAGTTCGGCCGGGATGTCGGGATTGATCGGCGGCGCCCAGCCCGGATTGAAGAGCTGTTCGGGATAGAAGACGAGGCTTTCGGTGAGCGGGTTCCGGTAGACCACCTGCAAGACGAAGACGACCGCCGTGAGGGCCACCAGCGCCCAGGTCACGGTCGGCTGGCGGGTGCGATACGGCTCGTTGTCGTCGCTGATCGGCAGGACCACGGGTCACGGTCTCCGGCGGCTTGGAGGGCGTTTGGGCGTGTTCCAGCCAGACTGAACCAGTCTGGCGGTTCGGAAAATGCTCAAACTCGATCGGTTGGCGCGGGTTCCGAACCGCGATGCGGGTCCACATCGCTGGAACAAGCGCAGCCTGAGAGATTGGTCGGCGGATGAGAACTGCGAGAGGTCGAGCCGAGATGCCAGACGAAACCCGTGAAGAATCGTCGCCTGACGCAGCCGTGACCGTCTACTACGACCGAACCTGTCCGGTTTGCCGGGCCGGGGCCGATGCCTTCGCCGATGCCGAGGCCGGGGATGGCTGCAGGCTCGCCTGGGTCGATATCAACGCCGCCCCGGACGCTCTTGCCAGCCACCATCTCGGCGTTCGGGACATTGCCTGGAAGTTGCGCGTCACTTCCGCCGACGGGTCAGTCCTGAACGGGGCCGCGGGGGCGGCCGTCTATCTCCAGGCAACCCGCCGCTGGGCCTGGCTCGGCCGGCTGATGAGCCGTCCCGGGTTCCGCGAACTGGCCGCGATCGGCTATCACATCGCCGCCAGCCTTTTGTTCACTTTCAATAGTTTGCGCCGCACCTTTTCCGGAAAGGGTCAGGAAAGCGGGGTGAACACCAGGCCGTGACCGACAGCGGAGCGGGCGGCTGTCACCAGGTGCCCGTCCTCTCGCAACGTGGGGACGCCCTGGCTGTCGAGCACGGCCCGGGTGCGGTCGAGGTCGGCGACCGCGACGACGAGGGCGCCATGATGGCCGTCGTCATGGACGAGGTCGGTAAGCCGGCCATGGCTGACGAACCGGATCGCCGTCGACCCCAGCTGTATCCGCACCTCCTCCTCGTCGACCACGGCGACGCGATCGCCGAACAGGGTGCGATAGGCGTCGACCACGCCGCCTGGAAGGTCGACGCCATGCACCACCTCAGCCACGCAGAGGGCACCGTTCGGATGAACCTGCCACTCCGGCCGCCAGACCAGATCCGGCGTGTGGTGCTGGCAGACGAACATCCGCGTGCTCGGGCTGGTGGCCGCATCCAGGCGGGTGACCGTGAATCGGGCCTCCCGCCGGCCCTCGCCGATGGTGACCGGGCGCGTGAACGTCAGCGGCTCCTCCACCGGCAGCTCGCGGCTCTGGCACCAGGCGTGGAAAGCCCAGGCATCCGGGGTCGCCAGGGCCGAGGCGCCGAGGCCGATCGGCCCCCGGGTCGCGGGGTTGGCGCGGCTGAGATCGGTACCCGGGCCATAGCCGATCAGTTCGATGTAGCCGGCCTGCAGGACGATCAAGTGGTTCATGGTGCCCAGGCTGTGGTGCCCGCGCGCGGTCAGCCGGAAGCCGAGCGCCAGGTAGAGCTGGCCGGCCGAGTCCATGCCGCCGCCGACATTGATGATGGCGTGGTCATAGCCGCTGACGGGCGCCGTCATCGGTC
>CAYNIS010000176.1:0-7217 GCA_964397055.1 uncultured Rhodospirillaceae bacterium
TCGGCCTCGCGAATCGCGTCGAGCAGGGAGGTCTTGCCGTGGTCGACGTGGCCCATGATGGTCACCACGGGCGGCCGGGGCAGCAGCACGTCGTCGGTGTCGTCCGCCCCGG
The DNA here is from genome assembly GCA_964397055.1 of uncultured Rhodospirillaceae bacterium. Taxonomy (GTDB): domain Bacteria; phylum Pseudomonadota; class Alphaproteobacteria; order CAYNIS01; family CAYNIS01; genus CAYNIS01. The sequence goes on from CAYNIS010000176.1 coordinate 113, forward strand.
TGATGCCGATCTCGACGTCCGCCTCCGACACGCGTTTCGGGCGGTGGCCGAATTCCTCGACGATCAGTTCGGCGGTATCGGCGTCGATCGACTGGGTGATCGTGGCCATGACGCCGCTGCGCATCAGCGACTTGATCACGTCCGCACCGCGCTCGGCCATGCGGTTCGCCAGTTCCTGCACCGTGATCACCTCCGGGACGATCACGTCGCGCACGAACTTCTGCTGTTCCTCGTCCCCGTGGGCGAGGCGCTTCTGTTTGGCGAGGGCGCGCATCTGGGAGGCGCGGCTGCGCTGGCGCACGCTCTCGCCATCGTCGTTCAGCGCCTGGGTGACGGTCATCTTGCCGCCGCGCCGCCGATCCGGGCCACGCTTCGGCCCGGGCGCCGGACGGGCCGGGGTCGGGCTGCCGCCGCCGCCGCCGCCACGCCGCTTGCCGCGGCTGCGGCCGTCGTCCTCTTCCTCGCCTCCGGCCGGGGCCGGCACGCCGGCAGCCGGGCGGAAATCGACGACATTGCCGTCCCCCGCCGGGCGGGCGGGACGCGCGCCGACGCCGGCACCCGGCCGATCGGCCGGACGACGGCGCTCCTCGTCCTGGCGGCGCTGCTCCTCGGCCTCCGCCTTGCGCTTGGCTTCGGCCTCATCGGCAGCCTTCTGCGCTTCTTCGAGGCGGCGCTTCTCCTCGTCCTCGATCCGGCGCAACTCGTCGAGTTCGCGCTGACGCACGAGTTCCGGGTCGAGCGGCCGGGCCGCCTCTTCCGCAGCCCTTCGGGCGGCTTCCGCGGCTTCGGCCTTGCGCCGCGTTTCGGCCTCGGCCTCTTCCCGGGCCTGGCGGACAGCTTCCTCGGCGGCGGCCGCCTCGGCTTCGGCGCGCGCCTTTTCCTCTTCCTTCATCGCGCCGCGCAGGGCGCGCAGGCGAGTATCCTTCTCTTCCGCGGTCAGCTCGCGCGGGGCGCCGCCGCGGCCGCCCTTGGCGCCACCGCGCCGGGCGGTTGCGGCATCGGTCGCCACCTTCGGGTTGCGCTTGACCTCGACCGTGACCTGCTTCGACCGCCCATGCGAGAAGCTCTGCCGCACCTGTCCCCCGGTGTCGGAACTGCGCTTCAGCTCCAGCTTGCCGCGGCTGGACAGGCTCAACACCTTCTTGCGGTCCTGGTCACTCGTCTCAGTCATCCGTACTCCGAAATCCCACTAGCAGCATCGGGAGCCGGGCCATCCCGGCACTCCGTCTATTGCAGGTTGCTTTGCCCGTGGTCACGGGCTGCCGAACCGCCAACACATTCCACAAAACACGAACGGGCCGCGTTGCCGCGACCGCGATCCGCCATCATGCTCCAGGATGGAATGCAACGCCACCCCGACGGCCCTTTCGTCTGGTGAAAGGTCGCGATCAGGGGCTGCCGTGCCCATTGGTCAGGGAACATGCGCTTTCGCCGCCCAAATGTCGAGAGGCGGTGCAGGTCTACGTCCCATGTCCCGGTGCACGAAAGCCGGCCAGGCGATCGGCCGCGGCGACGATGCGGGCGGTCAGCGGCGTCGCCTCGAGCGCTCCGTGCACGACGACGCTGTCACGGCCGAGTGCGCCGGCGAGTTCCGCGGCATCGAACACGCCGACAACCGGTGCCGACGGCGCCAGCGCCCGCAACCGCGCCCGGCCGGCCCCGGCTCCGTCGCGGGCCTCGATGACGGCGCCCACCGGGCCGGCCCGCAGCCGCTCCGAAACCCGGTCGAACCCGACCGTGAGTTGGCCGGCACCCTGGGCAAGCCCGATCAGCCCCAGCGCCTGGTCGCTCAACAGGCGGTCGAGGGTGTCGCCGAGACCCTCCGGCACGGTCACCTTGCGCCGGGCGGCATAGGCGAAGCGATTCTTGCGGATGGCCTGCGCGAGCGCCGTGGAGGATGCCGTCAGCCACAGGCCGCGCCCGGGCAGGCGTTCGGTGACGTCTGGCAGGACAGCCCCCGCCGGGTCGATGACGAACCGGACCATTCCCGCTTTCGGCCCGACCCGACCGGTGGCGATGCAACGCCGCTCGCCGCCGCGATCCTTGGGTCCGCCATCGCGCAGCTCCGCCTCCTCCGCCTCGCCTCCGGCCGCGGCGCTGTCGCCCGGGCTGTCCTCGCCCTCCGTCACCGACCCGACCCGTTGGCGTCCCCCGGCGGTCACTCGCCCACCGGCACCCTGTCCACGGCCTCGCCGTCCGCGTCGGCGACCGGCGGCGTCGCCTCCTGCCCTTCGGCTTCGCCTTGGTCCTCGGCTTCGCCTTCGCCGCCGGCTTCCCCGTCCTCGTCTGCGAACCAGTGGGCGCGCGCGGCCATGATGATCTCGTTGGCCTGTTCTTCGTTCAGTTCCTCACCGCCGACGATCTCCATCAGCTCGTCACCGGCGAGGTCGGCGAGATCGTCCAGCGTCTTGACGCCGTTCTCACCCAGCTTGACCAGCGCGCCCGGCGTGAAGCTGCCGGCATCGGCGACCTCGTCGGTGACGCCCAGTTCGACCCGGCGTTCGGTGAACTCGTGGTCGCGCTGCTCGATGAAGGTCTCCGCGCGCAGTTGCAGTTCGGCGACGACGTCGGCGTCGAAGCCTTCGATCTGCAGCATCTCCTCCGGCTCGGTGTAGGCGACCTGCTCGACCATGGTGAAGCCCTCGGCGACCAGGAGGTGCGCGATGACATCGTCGACGTCGAGCGCGTCCATGAAGACCTGGCTGCGGGTCTTGAACTCCTCTGACCGCCGCTCGCTTTCCTCGGCATCGGTCAGGATGTCGATGTCCCAGCCGGTGAGGATGGAGGCGAGGCGGACGTTCTGACCGCGCCGGCCGATCGCCAGCGACAATTGCTCGTCGGGCACGACGACCTCGATCCGGTTCTGGTCCTCGTCGAGCACGACCTTCGACACCTCCGCCGGGGCGAGCGCGTTGACGACGAAGGTCGCCGGGTCCTGGGACCAGGGGATGATGTCGATCTTTTCGCCGCCCAGTTCGCCGACCACCGCCTGGACGCGGCTGCCGCGCATGCCGACGCAGGCCCCCACCGGGTCGATCGCGCTGTCGCGGGAAAGCACCGCGATCTTCGCACGGCTGCCCGGGTCGCGCGCCACGCCCTTGATCTCGATGATGCCGTCGTAGATCTCCGGCACCTCCTGTGCGAACAGCTTGGCCATGAACTGCGGGTGGCTGCGGGAGACGAAGATCTGCGGCCCCTTAATCTCCTGACGCACGTCATAGATGAAGGCGCGCACCCGGTCGCCGGTCTTGAAGTGTTCGCGCGGCAGCGTCTCGTCGCGCCGCATGATCGCTTCCGCCCGGCCCAGATCGACGGTGACATTGCCGTACTCGACCCGCTTCACCAGGCCATTCACGATCTCGCTGACGCGGTCCTTGTACTCGTCGAACTGGCGCTGGCGTTCGGCCTCGCGCACCTTCTGGACGATCACCTGCTTGGCGGTCTGGGCCGCGATCCGGCCGAACTCGATCGGCGGCAGCGGGTCGACGATGAACTCGCCCAGGGTAATACCGGGGCGCACCTGCTCGGCCTCGCCCACGGTCATCTGGGTTGCCTCGTCCTCGACCTCTTCGACCACTTCGCGATAGCGGTGCAGCTGGATTTCGCCGGTCTTGCGGTCGATCACCGCGCGAATGTCGTGTTCCAGCCCGTATTTCGAGCGGCCCGCCTTCTGGATCGCCTGTTCCATCGCCTCCAGGACTTCCTCGCGGTCGATGCTCTTTTCGCGCGCAACGGCGTCGGCAACGTGCAGCAGTTCCATTCTCTCAGGATCCTCGGCAGGGGGTGTGTTCTCAACTCTGGGGAGCGGCCGCGTCGGCCGCGTCCGGGTCGTCGTCTTGGTCGGGCGGGGCGACGTCACCGGTCGGCGCCAGCCCCTGAGCGGCGGCAGCCTGGGCCAGGAGTTCGTCGGTCAGGACGAGCTTGGCGCGTGCGACATCGCCGAACGGGATCGACCAGCGCTCGCCGTCGACCTCTATCACCACGTCGGTGTCGACGAGGCCGATGAGCTGGCCGCGAAAGCGCTTGCGCCCGTCGACGGCACGGTCGGTTTCGATCCGCGCCTCGTAACCGGCGAAGCGTTCGAAATCCTGCGGCCGGGTCAGCGGTCGGTCGATGCCCGGCGAACTCACCTCCAGCACATAGGCGTTGTCGACCGGATCGGCGACATCGAGTACGGCAGAGACGGCCCGGCTGACCTCGGCGCAGTGCTCGACGGTGACGTCCGCACGATCCTCGCGCTCGATCATGATCTGCAAGGTCGGCTGCTGATAGCTGCCGCTCAGCTGCACGCGCACGACCTCGTGGCCGAGGCTGCGGATGGTCGGCTCGATCAATTGCGCGATGCGCCGGGTGTCGAGGCCTGGGCCGGGGCGGCGCACTAGTCTGGGTTTACGCGTCGGAATGGTCGTCTCTTTCGAACCGGGGGGCTGCCAGGCCGGCGTCAATCGCAGGCATCGCACGTCCCGGCACCCGTCAATCTCCATGGGGCCCATGCCGCGAGCGGCCAAACAAAAAGGCGGGCCACTGCTGCGGCCCGCCTGCTCAACCGATGTTCGGAACAGGCTCCCGGCCGTGTCGCCCGGGGCGCCTCCAGCCAGGGTCGCCCTCACGACGACACACGAGATATACCAACGATCATCCGGGTTTCAAAGACCGATGCGCCGGAAGTCGAAATAGAAGGGCGGCCGTCCCTCGCGGATCGCCTTCGCCTCGTAGCGGGTTGCAATCCAGTCGACGGGGCGCTGGCGCCAGTCGTTCGCGCGGCGGGCCAGCCAGTCGAACGCCGGGTGATGCCAGGTGTGTTCCAGCATCCAGCGCGCCAGGCCGACATCGTCCGTGGCGAGGCGAAGGCGCCCGCCCGGGACCATCACCCGGGCCAGGACGTCCAGCGTGCGCGGCTGGACGAAGCGGCGCTTATGGTGGCGCTGCTTGGGCCATGGGTCGGGGAACAGGATGAAAGTGCGCTCAATCGTCGCAGTGCCGAGCGCGTCCAGGATGGTGCGCGCATCGTCCGCCCACAACCGCACACGCGCGGCGAGATCGTCGCCGCCGTCGCCGATCAGGTGCTTCAGCGCGGTCGCAACACCGTTGAGATAGGGTTCGCACCCGATCATCCCGACACCCTCGCTGGCGCGCAACTGGCCTGCCAGGTGATCGCCGCTGCCGAAGCCGATTTCCAGCCAGACGCGCTCGACGGGAGCCGGGAACAACCGGGCCGGCTGGCCGAGTACCGGCAGCTGATCGGGCCGGATCGACAGGGCGTCGAGTTGCCGTGTCAGAAGCTGCGCGCGGCCGGCATTCAAGGGGCGGCCGCGACGCCGCCCATGCACGGTGCGGCGCGGTCGATCCGGGCCCGTTGTCGGGTCGTCGGACATTCCGGTATCGGCCACTCCGGAATCGAACGGGCGGTCGAGGCTGCGGGTCGAGCGATCGACCGATCGTCCCGTCGCCGGACCCGAACCCCTCTCAGCCGCCTCCGGCGGCCGCGCCGAGGCTGGCGGCACCCATCGCCTTGGTCAGTTCGAACAGGCGCTTGCGCATGTTCGGGTCGGAGATCTTGTAGTAGGCGCGCACGAGTTCGAGGGTTTCGCGCTTGGCCATCGGGTCCGCCTCGAACCCGGCCTGTGCCGGCTCCGCGAGACCCGCCTTGTGCGCCGCGACGGCGTTGGCCGATTCCGGCGACATGTCGTCGAAGAAGAAGGAGACCGGCACGTCGAGGACGCGGCTCAGGTCATAGAGCCGGCTGGCCCCGATGCGGTTGGCGCCGCGTTCGTACTTCTGGACCTGCTGGAAGGTCAGGCCGATGGCTTGGCCGAGCTTTTCCTGGCTCATGCCCAGGAGCGTGCGGCGCAGCCGGACGCGCGATCCGACATGGACGTCGATCGGGCTTGGGGTTTCGATCCGGGGACGACCCCCAGTGCGCTGGCGTACACGCTCTTGTTGCTGCATCAATCTGTTTCCCTCGTGGATGGGTAGATGACGCATAAAACATACCAGTTTATGCAGTCAAGCACAGGTGCGGCGGCTTGATGAAAAACATGCAGGAGTGACATCGGCGCTCCCGCCACATCCGCATCGCGAAATGAGATACCCATATGGGTTTCAAGGTCAAGTGGGGTAGTGGCTCTGTCACAATCATTAAACCTTAGCAGGTATTTGGTTTACCCGCGGAAAGGGCCGTCAACCATCGGGTGATTTCCTTCCCGAAACTGCGTTCTGAAATCCAATGGCAGAGGCGATCAGCGCAACCATTGCGACAAGCGCCGGCCAGTTGCCCAAGGTTGCGAAGACCGTCGGGCCGAGTGGTCTGGGCAACGGGCTGTCCAGGACGCCCACCACGCCGATCGGAAGCGCCTCCGCAAGTCGGCCATGGGCGTCGATCACCGCAGAGATGCCGCTGTTGGCGACGCGCACCAGCGGCAGCCCCTCTTCGATCGCGCGCAGCCGCGCCTGGGCCAGATGCTGGTGCGGCCCGGCGGTCCGCCCGAACCAGCCATCGTTGGTCACGTTCAGGAGCCAGTCTGGCCGCTTGCCGGGCTCGGTCACGCGGCCGGGAAAGATCGCCTCGTAGCAGATCAGCGGGCCCACCGGCGGCAGGCCGGCAACCTCGATCGTGCGCGGGCCCGGCCCGGTGGAGAACGCCGCACCCGCCCCGCCTAGAGGGTCGACCGGCAGCCATTGCCTGAACGGGATGTACTCGCCGAACGGCACCAGGTGGAACTTGTCATAGCGCGCTGCAACCGTGCCGGCGCCGTCGACGGCAAGCACGCTGTTGTAGATGTCCGGCCGCCCGGCGTCGGTCCGATCGACGCCATAAGCACCCGTGATCACGGCACCGCCCGGGGGGGTGACGGCGGCGATGGCGCCAAGCGCCTCCGGCCGCCAGGCAAGCGCGTCGGGGATCGCGGTCTCCGACCAGATGACATGCGTGACGGTGTCCCAGCCGGGTTCGAGGCTGAGGTCGAGATGGCGGCGCAGGATCTCTCCCCGCGATCCGCGGCGATTGCGAAAGGCTTGATCGAGGCTCGGCTGGACGAGGCGGAGGGTCACGCCGGGGACGATGCCGGCCGGCCCGGCGGCAAGCCGATGCGCCCCCCAGATGCCG
>CAYNIS010000177.1:0-7215 GCA_964397055.1 uncultured Rhodospirillaceae bacterium
CGGTCTGTGATGACTGACGGCATGCGCTGGGATCACGCACGGGATCGGGTCAACGGCGGCCGCGACGGGGGAGATGGGGACGATGGCGATCATGGTGAGGATGGCGCGGGCAGCGATCGCGCCGGTCGTTGGCTTTGCCGCCCTGGCGGCTGTGACCGCTCCTGCGGCGGCCCAGGACACCGGCTACTACCTGTTCGTCCATGGCGGCGCGTCCTGGCTCAGCGACCAGAATTTCAGCACCCTCGCCGGGGAGTTCGATTTCGAGTACGACACCGGGTATGCGGCCGGTGGCGGCGTCGGCTTCGACTTCGGCCCGCTCTACCAGGGGGTCAGCCTGCGCAGCGATCTGGAGATCACGCTGCGCGAGTACGACGTGAAGACCTACACGGTGAACGGGACCACCGATAACAGCGGGCAGGGTCAGGCCGGGTCGATCGGCGTGATGGCGAACTTCTACGGCTATATCCCGACCGAATCGCCGCTCGCCCCTTATTTCGGCATCGGCGTCGGCTTCGCCGAAGTGGCGTTCGAGGAGTACTCGGACACCACCCGCGAACTGATCCTGGACGACAACGACAGCGTCTTCGCCTACCAGCTGATCGCCGGCGCGGACTACGCGCTGACCCGCGAGCTTCTGATCTCCCTCGACTATCGCTTCTTCGCGACCGAGGACCCGGAACTCAGGACCTTCGATTCGATCAATGTCGAGGATGTCGAGGTCGACAACCGCACGCACAGCGTCCTGATCGGGCTGCGCTACCTCTTCTGATGCCGCGTGCCGGTCATCGCCGTCTGGCGGCGGCGCGCTCGGCAAGCCCGATCAGGTCGACGAATTCCCGCCGCTGCCCCTGGAGGTCCCGGCCCAGGCTCGACGCGGCGAGGCTGCGGGCCGTCACGAAGCTCACCGGCCTGCCCTCCTCCCGCGCCATCAGGACGTGGGCGAAGTCGGCCACGGCCGCGGCAAACCTCAAATCGGGGCCGAGTGCGGAGGCGTCGCGGTAGCGCACCGGCTGGCCGATCGGCCAGCGCCGTTCGACGTCCTCGTCCTCCGCCGGGCTGCGATACCGCAGGACGACCTCTCCCAGGTCGGCGTGGGATCGTGCGGTCATCTCGATCTCGTAGACCAGGGTCAGGGTCGTGGCGGACGACACCGGGCCGCCGTTCGGCACGCCGGCACCCGGGCCGATGCCGTCGGTCGACAGGCCGGCCCCGGCGACCGGCCGCTCCGGTACCCCGACCAGCCGGTAGGAGGCGACCACGGCCGGGTCGAACTCGACACGCAGGCTGACGCCGCTGCCGATGTCGGCCGATGGGGGCCGGATCAGGCTCTCGGCGATCATGGTGACGTCCGCCTCGGACTCCGCGGTCAGCGCCGTCCCCCCGCTGGCCGCCGTCATGTCGGCGCGGCGTTTCGGATGAAGCAGCCCGTCCTCGCCCAAGGTGACCACGCTGAAGCCGACCCCGCGGGCGGCGTTGCCGGCGATCAGGGCCTCCAGAGCCCGGGGATCCGGCACGCCGAGGTCGAGATTGGCATCGGTCAGGAGCACGATGCCGTTTTCCGCGCGATGGTCGTAGCCGTCGAAGGCGACCTGATAGGCGCGGTGGATCGCCGAGCCGGGGCTGCCGCCGGCGAGACCGCCCAGACCGGCAAGGGCCCGGCGAATGCGGCGTCCCTCGTGCGCCGGGGTGGGGTGCAGGACCGTCGACACCTGCGCCCCGTAGGACACGATGGCGACGGTATCCCGGCTGTCGAGGTTGTCCGCGATCTCCTGGATCAGGCGCTTGGCCGCCGGCAGCTTGTCGATCGCCTGCATGGAGCCGGAGATGTCGACCAGGAACACCAGGTTCGAGGGCCGGCGCAGCACCTCCGGCGCGTAGGTCGCCAGCCCGACGATCAGGCGATAGCGGCCGCCGGTGTCGCCGCCCGCCACCGGATACCAGGCGAGCGTCGGCTGCAGCGGCGGGTCGGAACTGGCCGGCGCCGGGTGCCCGTAGTCGAAGCGGTTGAGGAGTGCCAGCGGATCAACGCTCTCCGCGGCCGGCAGGATCTCCCGCTTCAGGAGCCGGCGCAGATCGCCATAGCCCTGCGGGTCGACATCGGCGGCCGATCGGGTCAGCGGCAGCAGGGACGCCGGATAGCGGGCGACGTCATCGACCGCGACACCGTTGGGCCGTCCCGGGTCGGCGGGCAGCCGGGCGGAGGCCTCCCGACGCGCCTCACCGGCACCGCCCGCCGCGTCATCGGCATCCGTCGCTGGATCGCCCGGCGTCGGCGGATTGACCGGGATCGGCTTGACCGGGATTGCCGGCGGGCCGGCATCGCGCGCAGCCGCGACCTTTTCCGCCTGGCGCTCCTCATAGGCACGCCGGGCCGCCTCATAGGGGTCGTCGGCCGGGGCGAAGTCGCCGGAGGAGATGCCCGCGAGGATGGCCAGCATCGCGATCGCCCCGACAAGGGCGACCAGCATGCCGATCGTCGTGTGCATCCGCCACCTCCGGCCTTGCCAGCGCTGAAGACCCCTCGCATCCTTCATACGCCAAGAGAGCGGCCGGGAATAAGGCCGCGGCAAACAGACGTAGACCGGAGGAAGTCACCCCATGCCCCAGGACAGCCTGCCCGCCCTCAGCCCCACCTTCACGGCGGTGGCCGACATCATCCGCGGCCACGCGAAGGGGCGCGGCGATGCGGTCGCGACCCATTACCAGGGCCGGGAAATCACCTATGCCGAACTCGACCGTCGCTCGAACCAGGTCGCCCACGCGCTGACCGCCCAGGGCATCGGCAAGGGCGACCGGGTGGCGGTGATTGCCAAGAACGTCGACCACTTCTTCGACGCGTTCTTCGGCTGCGCCAAGATCGGGGCGGTCCTGGTGCCGGTGAACTGGCGGCTCGCAGCACCGGAGATGGAGTTCATCTGTTCCGACAGCGGGGCGAAGCTGATCCTGGTCGGCGACGGCTATTACGACACGGTGACGGACATCCTGCCCAGCCTGCCGGCGGTGACCAAGGTGCTGGCGTTCGACGCGTACGACACCAACGCGCCCGGCTTTGCGGACTTCCGCCAATGGTTCGAGGGCTTCCCCGACACCGATCCGGGTGCGGAAGTCAGCCCCGGTGACGACATGGTCCAGCTCTATTCCAGCGGCACGACGGGCCGGCCGAAGGGGGTGGTGCTCACCCATGGCGCCTCCGCCCACCTGCTGCCGGTGCTGACGACCCCGTCGATCGAGGCCTACGGCAACTGGACACCCGACGACGTCAACCTCGTGGTGATGCCGTTGTTCCATGTCGGCGGCTTCAACAACGCGCTCGCCGGGTTCTACTGCGGGGCCAAGACCGTGATCCTGCCGGAAGCGGTGCCGGCGACGATCCTGAAGCTGATCCCCGAGCACAAGGTCACCAAGACCTTCGTGGTGCCGGCCCTGCTGCTCTTCCTGCTGCAGACCCCGGGCTGTCGGGAGACAGATTTTTCCTCCGTCAACGAGATCTGGTACGGCGGGTCGCCGATCCCGCTCGACCTCCTGAAGCAGGGGGTGGAGGTATTCGGGCCGGTGTTCGGCCAAGCCTATGGCATGACCGAGAACAATGGCGGCGGTTGCTACCTGCCGAAATCGGAGCATCTGCCGCTCGACGCCGAGCGCTTGAAGTCCTGCGGCCGACCCGCCCCCGGCCAGGAGATCCGCGTCGCCGACGAGAGCGGCAACGCGCTCGGCCCGCGCGAGGTGGGAGAGGTCCTGGTCCGCTCCAAGACCCTGATGAAGGAATACTGGAACCGGCCCGACGCAACCGCGGAGACCTTGAAGGACGGGTGGCTCCACACCGGCGACGCCGGCTATTTCGACGAGGACGGATACCTCTACATCTACGACCGGGTGAAGGACATGGTCGTCTCCGGCGGGGAGAACATCTACCCGGCGGAGATCGAGAGCGCCCTCTACGGCCACCCGGCGATCGCGGATGTGGCCGTTATCGGGGTTCCCGACGAGCGCTGGGGCGAGGCGGTGAAGGCGATCGTGGTCAAGGCGCCGGGGGCGGAGATCACGGAGGGCGAGATCCTGACCTACGCCCGCACCCGGATCGCCGGCTACAAGGTGCCGAAGTCGGTCGACTTCGCGGAGACGCTGCCGCGCAACCCGACGGGGAAGATCCTGAAGCGCGAACTGCGCACCCCCTATTGGGAGGGCCGCGACCGCCAGGTCAACTGATCGGGCTGTTGGCACAAGGGCCGGCGGCACAGGCTGGCGGCACAAGGGCTGGCGGGCGCCTTCCGCCTGGAACGGCGCCCGGCCGGCCGCAGTCAGGTCAAATGCTTCAGGTCAAATGCTTCAGGTCAAGTGCCTCAGGTCAGGCGCTTCAGATACTGGGCGACGAAGTCGTGGTTGACGTAGCGCTTGTAGGCCTCGGTAAGCCGGTTGGTCACCGGGCCGCCATTGACGAACTTCATGCCGTTGAGGTCGGAAACCGGGCAGATGCACAAGCTGGTCGAGGTCAGGAAGATCTCGTCGGCGTTGTAGGCGTCATAGAGGTCGATATCCTCCTCGACCACCGTGAAGCCCTCCTGCCGGGCGAGGTCGATCACGGTCTGGCGGCTGACGCCGGGCAGGACGAAGCGTTCGCGCGGGGTCGAGATGACACCGTCGCGAACGAGGAAGATGTTGGACCCGATGCCCTCCGTCAGGTTGCCGTCCTGGCCGAGCAGGACCGACCAGGCGTCGGGGTTCTGCGCCTTCACCTCGTGATCGGCCATGACCAGGTTCAGATAGTTGTGGGTCTTGGCCCGCGGCGTCAGGGCATCCGGCGGGGTGCGTCGCGTCGACGGCACGATGACGCTGATGCCGTCGCGGAAATGGATCGCCCGCTTCTTCAGCGGCAGCGGCATGCAGGCGACGATGACCTGCGGGCCGGTGTGTTCCCAGCCCTCGTCACCGACCGCGTCGACCCCGCGGGAGACCCGCTGCTCCACCCAATAGTCGTCATCGGCCCCAAGCAGGTGGCGGTTCTTTTCCACCACCTCCTCGGTGATGCGGTGCATCTCCTCCTGGCTGACGCCCGGATCGATGCGCAGGTACCTAAGCGAGCGGTAGAAGCGATCGAGGTGCTCCTTCAGCTTGAAGATGCGGCCCTCGAACGTGCGCGTCATGTCGAACGCCCCGTCGCCGCGGCGGAAGCTGGCGTCGCGGAACGGGATCACCGCCTCCTGTTCGGGCACGATGTTGCCGTTGAACCAGGCGACCCGCTGGTTGCTCAGGGCCATGTCACGTCTCCTTCGGCTGTGGATTGGTTGGGGGCGGTCCACGCAAGAACCGCGCCGAAGGGCGCGTCAGCGCCCGGTGAACCTGGCGGGCCGTTTCTCGACGAAGTGGGCAACGCCTTCCTTGAAGTCCTCTGTCCCGAACGACGCGACCATCTCGTCATAGGCTTCCCAGTAGCTCTCGGCGAGCGACTGGAACGCCGAGCGCCAGAGCTGGCGCTTCATGATCCGGATCGACCGGGGGGAGGACTTCTCGACCATCGCCTTGGCATAGGCCTCGACCGCGTCGAGGAAGCCGGCATCGGGAAGGACCTGGCTGACGAAGCCCATCTCCTTCAGTTCCGGCGCCAGGACCCGGCGGGAGGAGAACAGCATGTCGCGGGCGTTCGACTGGCCGATCAGATGCGGCAGCAGCCAGGAACAGCCCCATTCCGCGATCAGCCCGCGATGGGCGAAGGCGGTGAGTGCGAACGCACTCTCAGCGGCGATGCGGATGTCGGCGTAGAGCGTCATGACGAAGCCGATGCCGGCGGTCGGCCCGTTCAACGCCGCGATCACCGGCTTGTCGACGGTCATCATCCGGGAGAAGCGGAGGTTGAAATTGGCCTCCAGCGGGTCGCCGCCGCGTTCGGCCACGCGGCCGACCTCGCGCGCCGACTGGCCGTCGCTGGCGGTCGCCGACAGCCCCTCCATGTCGGCCCCGGCGCAAAAGCCGCGGCCGGCGCCGGTCAGGACGATGGCGCGCACCGCGTCGTCGGCATTGGCGGCGTCCAGCGCCTCCCCGACCTCGGCATCCATCTTCGCGGTGAAGGCGTTGAGCTTGTCCGGCCGGTTGAGCGTGATGACGCCCACACCGTCTCGGACCTCGTAGGTGATCTGTTCGTAAGCCATGGCGGTTCCCCCGAGCCCATTCGTTGTTGTGGACACGCAGCATAAGGGGCTCAGGGCGTCCCTTCCAGGCCGGGCAGCATCGGCACGAAGCGCACCGGCAGGATATCGTCCGCCGTCGTCGACCCGTCCGCCCGGCGGGTGACCCGGACCAGCATCTGCCGGCCGCGATCGCGCCCGACCGGGATCGCCATCCGCCCGCCGGGGCGAAGCTGGTGGAGGAGGGCCGCCGGCACCTCCTCCGGGGCGGCGGTCACCAGGATGCCATCATAGGGCGCGCCATCCGGCCAGCCGGCGAAGCCGTCGCCCTGATGGAGGGTGACGTTGCCGATCCCGAGATCGGCGAGGCGCCGGGTCGTCTCCTGCGCCAGCGAGCGGTGGCGTTCGATCGTCACCACCTCCGCCACCAGTCGGGCGACGACGGCGGCCTGATAGCCGCAGCCCGCGCCGATCTCCAGCACCCGATGGTGGGGTTCGGGCGCGATCAGATGGGTCATCAATGCGACGATGTAGGGCTGGGAGATGGTCTGGCCGTCGCCGATCGGCAGCGGCCGGTTGGCATAGGCCATGCCCGCCATCTCCGGGTCGACGAACGCTTCCCGCGGGACCGCCCGGATCGCGCCCATCACCCGCGGCGACAGCCGGTCGAAGCCCAGATAGGGGGCGGTCGCGCGGACGTCGGCCGCGATCTCCTCCAGCAGGTGTGCCCGCCGTGCGTCGAAATCGATGGCCGCCATGCCCCCCTTCGCGGGTTCCCGCCCCTTGTTTGCATCCCGGGGTCTCGCCCATATCAACGCCGATCCAAGCAGCCGACCCCGCCACCTGATCCGGGGGGTCCGCGGCTGCCGTTCACGCCGTCATGGGGGACCGATCGACATGACCGAAGAGCGCTTGAGCTTTCAGGCGGAGGTGAGCCGCCTCCTCGATATCGTCGCGCATTCGCTCTACAGCGAAAAGGACATCTTCGTGCGCGAACTGGTGTCCAACGCGGCCGACGCCTGCGACAAGCTGCGCCACGCCGTCCTGACCCAGCCGGACCTGGCGGTCGCCCGCGCGGAGGGGGCGAAGGACGCCT
>CAYNIS010000178.1:0-7210 GCA_964397055.1 uncultured Rhodospirillaceae bacterium
CCGCCATCCCGTCCTGTTCTTCCTGCAGCGCCTGCGCGATGAGGCGCACCGCTTCGCCATCGGCACGCACCGGGCGCGCAAGGAGAAGTCGGTGGCCCGTTCCCCGCTCGACGAGATCGCCGGCATCGGCCCGTCGCGGCGGCGCGCACTCCTGCACCATTTCGGCTCGGCGCGGGCGATCGCGCGCGCCGGGCTGACCGACCTGGAGGCGGTCGAGGGCATCTCCAAGACGGTCGCCAGACGCATCTACGACCACTTCCACGAGACCGGCTGAGCGACGGCATGACGCCCGCGCCGATTACCCCCGCGACCTGGATCACCCTGTTCAGGATCGCCCTTATCGTCCCGATCTGCTGGCTGATCCTGGTGCCGGGCGTGGTCGCGACCTGGGCCGCCGTCGCCCTTTACCTCGTTGCCGCGGCGTCGGACGGCCTCGACGGCTGGGTCGCGCGTCGGTTTCGGCAGGTCTCGGTGTTCGGGGCGATGCTCGATCAGATCGCCGACAAGCTGATGGTGGCGGCCGTCATGGTCGCCCTGGTCGCCGCCGGCAGGGTTGCCAGTGTCCACATCGTGGCGGCGATCGCGATCATCCTGCGCGAGCTTCTGGTCTCCGGCCTGCGCGAGCATCTGGCGGCGATCGGCGTCGGCCTGCCGGTCAGCCGGCTTGGCAAATGGAAGACGGCGGCCCAGATGACCGCTCTGGGGATCGTGGTGACGGCCCCGGCCGCGCCGGCCTGGGTCGGCTGGCTGGGGCTCGGGCTCCTGTGGCTTGCCGCTGCGATCACCATGGTCAGCGGCGGGCACTACCTCGCCGCTTCCTTCGCCCACCTGACCGGCGCCGCCAAGCCGGTCGACGACCCGTCAAGCCTGCCGGAACGCGCCGCATGAAGGTCCTCTACTTCGCCTGGATCAAGGCCCGCCTCGGCACCGGAGAGGAGGAGGTCGACCCGCCGGCCGAGGTCGAGACCGTGGCAGATCTGGTCCAATGGCTGCGCGGCAGGTCGGCGACCCACAACGAGGTCCTGGCGGACACCTGCGCGGTCAGGGTCGCGATCAACCAGGAATTCGCCAGGCTCGACGACGCCGTGCGCGCTGGCGACGAGGTCGCGCTGTTCCCGCCGGTCACGGGGGGCTGACGCGATGCCGGTGAAGGTCCAGGAAGCCGATTTCGACGTGGCGGTGGAGATCGATGCGCTGACGGCAGGGCGCGCGGATGTCGGCGGGCTCGCCAGCTTCATCGGTCTGGTCCGCGGCGACGATGACCTGATCGCGATGACGCTGGAGCATTACCCGGGCATGACCGAGGCCCGCATTGCGGCGATCGAGGCGGAGGCCCATCGGCGCTGGCCACTCCTCGGCACCACCGTCATTCACCGGGTCGGGCGGCTGTTGCCGGGGGCGCGCATCGTCCTGGTCGCCGTTGCCTCCCGCCACCGCCAGGCGGCGTTCGAGGCGGCGGAGTTCCTGATGGACTACCTCAAGACCCGGGCACCGTTCTGGAAGTGTGAGGAGAGGCCGGACGGTGCCCGCTGGGTCGAGGCGTGGGAGAGCGACGACGTTGCCGCAGCCCGCTGGGGCGCGGCCGCAAGCTGAGCCCGGCATCCCATTGAAACGCAGCGCAAATCGTCGTCTCAGACTGATTCAGTCTGCCCAGGAATTGCGCTAGGTACCCGTCAGGTCAGCGGCAGCGCGGCAGGTCGACGCCGGGTGGCAGGATGGTGTCGGCGTCGCCGCAAGCGCGGCTGAAACTGGCACTTTCCGCGCCGACGACGCCGCTCAGATCCGCCCCACCGAGGTCGGCGCGGGAAAAGTTCGCCCCGCGAATGATCGCGCCGGTGAGCCGGGTGCCGTCGAGGGTTGCCCGGCTGAAATTGGTGCCCTTCAGGCTGGCGCCGGAAAGGTTGGCGCCGGACAGGTCGGCCCGGCTGAGGTTGGCGCCGTCGAGAACCCGGCCCGACCAGTCGACGCCCGCCTGTCGCGTGCGGGAGAGGTTGGCGCCGATCAGGCTGTCGTCCACCGGGCGGCGGATGACAGAGCCGCGCTGCGGTGCCGGCGTTGGTGCCGGCCGGTTGCCGGTCAGGACATCGCCGGTCTGCGGGCGAACAACCCGACCTTCGGCACCCCGGGGGAACTGGGTCCGGCCGTCCTCATCGATGATCACTTCAGGGATTACCACCTGGCTGGAGCCATCGGGCTGCTGAACCCCCTCGACCACGGTGCCGTCGGGCAAGGTCACGCGGTTGGTGGCCGTCCCGTCCTGCTGGGCGAAAGCAATGCCGCCGAGAGAGGCCGCGATGCCGGCGGCCAACAAGGTCATGCGCATGGCTGCTCATCCTCCTCCTCCGCCGGGCCACGGTCTTGATCCGCCGCAATTGCCTTACGGTCTGACCGGGCCGGACTCTCCTATTCCGGCGTCACCTCCAGGAGGATCGACGGCATGGGGGCATCTTCATCGGTGCCGCTGCCGCTGCCGGAAGCGCTTCCCTCGCCCGTCTCGCCGGTGAGTTCTCCCGGCGGCGCCGGGTAGCGCACCAGCACCTGGACCCGCCGGTTCTTCGCCCGTCCCTCCGCGGTCGTGTTGTCCGCGATCGGTCGACTGTCGGCGAACCCGGCAACGCCGAGGCGGCTGGGATCGAGATCGGGGTTCAGTTCCAGTCGCCTCAGAACCGCAATCCCGCGGGCCGAGGAGAGTTCCCAGTTGGACGGGAACTGGGCGGTGGAAATCGGGACGTTGTCGGTATGCCCGATGACGATGATCTCGCCCGACGTCTCGGCGAGGCTCTCGGCCAGCGCGTCCATCACCGGATAGCCGGCCGGTTGCAGAAATGCCTGCCCGGTCGAGAACAGAAGCTCGTCGGGGAAGGTGATGGAGATGTCGCCGCGGTTGGTGTCGACGTCGACGACCCCGGTGCCGACCTCGGACTCGAACGCCTTGCGCAGGTCCTCGGCCAGCTTCTCGACCTCCTGGTCGCGCGCTTCCTCCCAGTTCTCAAGCTCGCTCTGGAGCTCCTGTTCCTGCGCTTCCTCCACCTCCTCCTGGGCCTCAGGCGGCAGGGAGACCTTTGGCACCGGCACGATCTGCAGGTGGCGGGCGTGCTTGGCGACCGGGTTGCCGTCGAGTTCGATGAGGCCCGAGACCTCGATCCGTTGCTGGATGCCGAAGGCGTCCTGGATCGACCCCAGGGCGTCGGCATAGCGCTTCACGTCCATGACCGAGAACGACAGCAGGAGGACGAAGAAGCACAAGAGCAGCGACATCAGGTCGGCGAAGGTGACGATCCACATCGGCGCGCCGGCCGGTTTGGTGGCGCCGGGCATCGGTCAGGCCGCTTCCTTGCCGGCCGGCGCCAGATCCTCGTCCTCCGGGCTGCGGATCGCATCCGGCAGGTAGGATTCGAGCGCGTCGCGGATCAGCCGCGGGTTCTGCTTGTCCTGGATCGCGGCGACACCTTCGAGCGCGATGGTGTTGAGCATGTAGGTCGTCCTGATCCGGGCCGAGAGCTTGTCGGCGATAGGAAGGCAGATGAGATTGGCCAGGACCGCGCCATAAAGTGTCGTAAGGAGGGCAACCGCCATCGACGGGCCGATGGTCGAGGGGTCGTCCATGGTCGCCAGCATCTGTACCAGGCCGACCAGCGTGCCGATCATGCCGAAGGCGGGGGCCGCATCGCCCATGGCGCGGAAGATGCGCTCGCCCTCCTCCAGCCGGACCGCGTTCTGATCCCGTTCGCGCGCCATGACGGAGGTCAGGACTTCCGGCGGGTGGCCGTCGACGATGATGCGCACCGCCTTGTTCGTGAAATCGTCGTCGATTTCCGCCTGTTCCAGCGCCAGCGGGCCTGATCGCCGGCTCATCTCCGCCAGTTCGACGATCATGTCGATGACATCGGTGGGCCGCTGCCGGTCCTGGGAGAAAGCCGTGGCAGCGCCCAGCGACAGGGCCTCCATCACGCTCGCCATCGTGAAGCGGATGACGGTTGCGGCCAGCATCCCGCCGATGACGATCAGGACCGACGGAATGTTGACGAACACCAGCGGCGAGCCGCCGATGACAATGGCAGCACCGATGACCAGGCTGCCGCTGATGAGACCGATGATGGTCGCCAGATCCATGAGATTATGCGCCTCGAACCCGAGCGGAACGTCGGCATTTTCCGACAGGCGCTGCCTTTGCTCAACCATTTGGCGAGGCTGGCAGTCGCCTAACAGTAGGAAGCGATCGCCAAGCCCGGGTTAATGGCGGTCGATCTTCTCCAAGGCCTCGCGCAGGCGGCACCCGCCGGCGCCGGCGGCGAAGGTCGGCAGCCCGTCCGTCATCGGATAGGGGAACGGCAGGATGCTGTCGCAGGCGGTTGCCGTCGGGCAGTCGTGGCAGGGGCTGGAGCGGAGCAGGCGGCGGCGGCGGTCGGCCGCGTTGGCACGTTCGACGGGCACGGACATGTCGGGCTGGCAGAAGCGATAGCCGTATTGCGGATGCTCCCCGCCGAGGGCGGCACGGGTCGCCTCGACCCAAGTGCGGCCCGGATCGTCGCCGGAGGCCGAGGCGAGGCGCGCCATCTCCGACAGGATCGCGGCGTCGAAGCCGGGCGCGTCCCCGGCCAGGGCAAATGCCGGCTGCGCATCCGACGCCGCCTCGATACGGGCGAATCCTGGGGGCGGGTCGGAGCCGTCCAGCACCAGGAGGGAGCGGTAGCGGAACGGATCCGGCGTCTTGGGCGCCAGCACCGTGCCGTCGACCAGGACGTGACGGCCGCTTGCCTGGCCGAAATGGCCGAAAACCATGTGCTTGTGTTCAAGGGCCGCGTCGCCGCCGAGATCGACGTTGACCGCGACACCGAACGCATCCGCGCGGTCCGGGACGTCGAGGTCGAGGGTGTGCGCCCCCGCCGGAAGCCGCTGGTGCCGCTCGACGAAGCGCCCGGCGACCATCGCCTGGCGGATCACCTCGACCGGCCCGTCGGCGGATATCCGCAGCCGGTCATCGGCATCGAGATCGCTCGCCAGCGGTTCCGGGTGCGGCCAGGCGACGCCGCTGTCGACCGATCGGGCCTGGATGACCTCGCGCGCGTCCTCGGCGATGAGGGTGACACGGGACCCGCTGCGGTGCGCAGCACCGGGGTCGTAGAGGATCAGGGAAACTGTCGGGCTCCCGCCGCGCTCATGGAGAAACAGCGGATCGGCATGGCCCGGGTGGGCGATCAGCCGTGGCCCCCAGAGGAGGTCGGCGCGGTAGTCGTCGACCTCGATCGCGGCGATCGCCCGCAGCCGGTCCGCGGGGCCTGCCAGTCGCACCAGGATGTCCTGGTCGCGATGCATGACCGGCCCGCTTTCGGCATGGCGCACGGTGCGCGTGAAGGCGGGCGCCAGGGTGATGCGAATGCCGGACAGCGTCACGTCTGGAGCCCCCTCCAAAAGAAAAGGGCCGCCCGGCTGGGCGACCCTTCTTTAAGACCCAAACGGCGCATCGGATCAGGCGTTGTGGGCAACGCCCTTGTCTTCCAGCATCTGGTGAAGCTCGCCGGTCTCGTACATTTCGCGCACGATGTCGCAACCGCCGACGAACTCGCCCTTGATGTAGAGCTGCGGGATGGTCGGCCAGTTGGAGAATTCCTTGATGCCCTGGCGGACCGCCGGGTCGATCAGCACGTCGATGCCCTTGAACTCGATCCCCATGTGATTGAGCACCTGGCTGACCATGGCGGAGAACCCGCACTGCGGGAACACCGGCGTGCCCTTCATGAAGAGCACCACGTCGGCACTCTCGATTTCCTGCTGGATGCGCTCGTTCACAGCACCATCGGTGACTTCAGCGGCTGTCATGGTGAGCATTCCCTTCTCGCTCTCGGTTGATCAACTCGGGGCGCCGGCGGGGTTCGCGTGAACCGCACCGCCGGGCGAACTCTCAAACTCAGGCGCGGGCACGCTCGTCTTCGGCCGGGGTCATCGTCTGCAGGGCCAGTGCGTGCAGTTCGTTTCCCATCCGGCCCTTGAGGGCCTGGTAGACCATCTGGTGGCGCTGGACGCGGCTCTTGCCACCGAACGAGTCGGAGATGACGTAGGCCGCATAATGGTCGCCGTCGCCGCGCAGGTCGTCGATATGGACCTGGGCGTCCGGCAGCGCCTCTTTGATCAGCGCTTCGATCTCGGCGGCTTCCATCGCCATGACGGCATCAACCTCCCTTGCGGGCCGGTCCGGTTCGCCTAGCTCAGGCCGAACCGCCGGCCATGTAACGCGGCAGCCAGCCCTCGTGGGCGTCGCGCACCGCTTCGACTGATATGCCGGTGGCCCCGGTGACTGTCAATTCGCCCCCGGTCGAATACCCGACTATCCTTGTCGGAATTGACCGGGCGGCGGCCGCGGCCTCGATCGGGCCGGGATCCGCGACGGCGACGACATAGCGGCCCTGATCCTCGCCGAACAGCCAGGCGGCCACCTCGGCTTCCCGCGGCACGTCGACCGCGGCACCGATCGCGGCATCGCCGGATGCCAGCGCCATCTCCGCCACCGCGACCAGGAGGCCGCCGTCCGAGATGTCGTGACAGGTGTCGACCGACCCGTCCGCGATCAGGCCGCGGACGAAATCGCCGACCTTGCGCTCGTGGTCGAGGTCGACCGGCGGCGGCGGCCCGTCCTCGCGCCCCGCGACATGGGCGAGATAGGCAGACTGGCCAAGATGGGTGCCATCGCCACCGATCAGGATCAGCGCAAGGCCGGCGCGCTTCAGCCCGATGGTGGCGCCGCGGTCGGCGTCGGGGACGAGGCCGATCGCCCCGATCGTCGGGGTCGGCAGGATGGCCTTGCCGTCGGTCTCGTTGTAGAGGCTGACATTGCCCGACACGACCGGGAAGGCGAGGGCGCCGCAGGCGTCGGCCATGCCCGTGATGCAGCCGGCGAACTGGCCCATGATCTCCGGCTTTTCCGGGTTGCCGAAGTTCATGTTGTCAGTCACCGCCAGGGGGGTCGCCCCGACCGCGGTCAGGTTGCGCCAGGCCTCCGCGACTGCCTGGCGGCCGCCGGCGACCGGGTCGGCCTTGCAGTAGCGCGGCGTGCAGTCGGTGGTGATCGCCAGCGCGCGCCGGGCCGTCGACCCGTCCGCGGGGGGAAGCTCGATCACGGCGGCATCGCCCGATGGCCGGTCAAAGCCGGGACCGACCAGGGTGTCGCCGCGGATCAGGCTGTCATACTGCTCGATGATCCAGCGCCGCGAAC
>CAYNIS010000179.1:0-7193 GCA_964397055.1 uncultured Rhodospirillaceae bacterium
GCCGTGCGGGAATCCCAAAACCTCTACCTGAGTCAATTCGTCCACACGGCCTAATCTCCACCCTCCCATTCG
Organism: uncultured Rhodospirillaceae bacterium; assembly: GCA_964397055.1. Classification (GTDB taxonomy): domain Bacteria; phylum Pseudomonadota; class Alphaproteobacteria; order CAYNIS01; family CAYNIS01; genus CAYNIS01. Next base: position 73 of record CAYNIS010000179.1, read on the forward strand.
GCCCCTAATGGAGCCCTTGCCGATGCGTTTCCTCCTCATCGCCCTCGTCATGACCCTCGCCCTGTCGGTGCCGGCAAAACAGGCCGCGGCCGACGACTGGCCAGCCGTCCTGGAAGAGGCACGTGGCGAGACCGTCTACTGGCATGCCTGGGCCGGCGACGCCCGCATCAACGCGTACATCGCCTGGGTCGGGGACCGGGTGGCCGAGCGGTACGGTGTCACCCTGGAACATGTGAAGGTCCAGGACACCGCGACCGTCGTCGCCCAGGTGCTGGCAGAAAAGACCGCCGGGCGGATGACCGGCGGCTCCGTCGATCTGGTCTGGATCAACGGCGAGAATTTCGCGGCGATGAAGGCGAACGACCTGTTGTTCGGGCCGTTCGCCCAGGATCTTCCCAACTGGTCGCTGGTCGATGTGGAGGGCAAGCCGACCACGGTGGTCGACTTCACCGTGCCTACCGACGGCCTCGAAGCGCCGTGGGGCATGGCGCAGTTCGTGTTCGTCCACGACACCGAACTGATGCCCGACCCACCGCGCACGATGGCCGGCCTCGCCGACTGGGCGGCCGCCAATCCGGGCCGCATGACCTATCCGCGCCCGCCGGATTTCATCGGCTCGACCTTCCTGAAGCAGGCGCTGCTGGCGCTGATCGAGGACCGGGCGCTGCTCGACCAGCCGGTGGCGGAGGCGGATTTCGCCGCGGCGACGGCGCCCTTGTGGGCCTATCTCGACGCGCTGCACCCGCATCTGTGGCGTGGCGGCCGGGTGTTTCCGGAAAGCGGACCGGCGCTCAGGACGCTGCTGGCCGACGGGGAGGTGGCGCTGTCGCTTTCCTTCCACCCGGCCGAGACCTCCGCCCACATCGCCGAGGGCCTGTTGCCGGAAACCGTGCGCACCTTCGTCCTGGACAGCGGCACCATCGGCAACACCCATTTCGTCGCGATCCCGTTCAACGCCAATGCCTCCGCCGCGGCCCGGGTGGTCGCCAACTTCCTGATGTCGGCGGAGGCGCAGGCGCGCAAGGCCGACCCGGCGTTCTGGGGGGATGCGACCGTGCTCGACCTCGCCAAGCTCCCGGCGGAGGCGCGCGCGCTGTTCGAGGGCATCGACCTCGGCCCGGCGACCCTCGGGCCGGCGGAGCTCGGGGCGGTGCTGCCGGAACCCCATCCGAGCTGGATGACCGAGATCGAGGCGGAATGGGAACGCCGCTACGGCGCCGGGTGACCCCGCCGGGGCAGGGAGGTCCCACCGGGGCAGGGCGATCCCACCGGGGCAGGGAGGTCTCACCGGGGCAGGGCGATCCCGATCCGGCGTGCCCAACCGGCATCGCCCCTGCGGCAAAGTGGTGACGCGCCGCAGCATCGGCTGGTCGCGGCGGCATCGTCTGCCTATCTTCCTGGCATGACCCAGGACAGCGAACCTTCAACCCTCACCGGCCGCTTCGCCCGCTATGCGCGGGTGTCGGGTGCGGTCGGCGGTCTTGCCGCGCGGCTTGCCGGCGAACGCTATCTCGGCCTCAAGCTCGAGCGGGAGGCGCACGCCAAGGAACTGACGGAGGCGCTTGGCGGGCTCAAGGGGCCGCTGATGAAGGTCGCCCAGATGCTGACCACCATCCCGGACGCGATCCCGCAGGAATACGTCCAGGAACTGGGCCAGCTGCAGGCGAACGCGCCGCCCATGGGCTGGCCCTTCGTCAAGCGGCGGATGACGACCGAGCTCGGCCCGTCCTGGCAATCGAAGTTCGAGGAGTTCGAGCATCAGGCGGCGGCCGCGGCCTCCCTCGGCCAGGTGCATCGGGCGCGCGTGCCGGACGGCCGCCAGGTCGCCTGCAAATTGCAGTATCCGGACATGCAGTCGGCGGTGGAGGCGGACCTGCGCCAGCTGAAGCTGATCCTCGGCATCTTCGAGCGCTATGACAGTGCGATTTCGACCAAGCAGATCCACACCGAATTGTCGGCGCGCCTGCGGGAGGAGCTGGACTACAGCCTCGAAGCCAAGCATATGGCGCTCTACCGCGACATGCTGGGTCCGGTGGAGGAAGTCTCCATTCCGGAAGTGGTCGACGACGTGTCGACGCGCCGGCTCCTGACCATGACCTGGCTCGACGGCGCACGCATCCTCGACTTCATCAAGGATCGGCCGGACCTTCGCAATACCATCGCGATGAACATGTTCCGGGCCTGGTACATTCCTTTCTACAATTACGGGGTGATCCACGGCGATCCGCATCTCGGCAACTACACGGTCCACGGCGAAGGGCACATGAACCTCCTGGACTTCGGCTGCATCCGGACCTTCCAGGCGCGCTTCGTGCGCGGCGTGATCGACCTCTACCATGCGCTGCGCGACGGCAAGGAGGACCTCGCCGTCCACGCCTATGAGACCTGGGGCTTCACCGGCCTGAAGCGGGAAACGATCGATGTCCTCAACATCTGGGCGCGCTTCGTCTACGCCCCGATCATGGAGGACCGCTCGCGCCGGTTCGAGGAGACGAATTCCGGCGTCTACGGCCGAGAAACCGCGCACAAGGTGCACATGGAACTGCGCAAGGTCGGCGGTGTCGAGGTGCCGCGCGAGTTCGTGTTCATGGACCGGGCCGCCCTCGGCCTCGGGTCGGTGTTCCTGCACCTGTCGGCCGACGTGAACTGGTACCGCATGTTCCACGACCTCGTTCAGAATTTCAGCGAGGAGGCGCTGCACGCGCGCCAGACGGAAATGTTGACCCGCCACGACGTGCCCCTGCCGACCTGACCGGTTAACCTCCCCCCTCGATCCGATCGGCCAACCCGACCGGCCAACCCGACCGGCCAACCCGACCGGCCAACCCGACCCGTCGACTTCCTACCAGCCCCTCCATCCGGCAGCCCGCGGGCGCCAACGGCCCCCTCGACAGCCGGGACGCTGATCCCTGGCGAGACGCAACGTTGCGTCGCGTCCAGGTGCGGCTTGGCGGTGCAGTTTCCGTAATTGTCCGGGCATGCGTGGCAACAGTTGGGTCTCACCGGGGCGCTCGACGGCACCAAGTGAGACCAAAGTCACAAGGTCGGTGGGTCCGCCGGGGATTGCGCGTGCTTCGCTCTAAGTTTGCCGTCGCGTGCACGTAGAGGTTGTCCGCCGCCGGAAGGCCGGTTGACGCTTCCCTCGACGGGGTGGTTCCCTTCGCGACGTTCCGGACCTGACGCCCGCCGATACCCATGCCCCTTGCAATAAGGGGCACCGTCCAGCCACGCGCTGCGCGCTGAAACCAGCCAGGCGGCATTGTAGGCTGGTCGTGACCGGTCCGCCTGTGCGGCAGCGCGGCCGCTCATGCCACCACACGGGAGGGGGAGGCAATCGTGTCGGCACCGATACTCAAAACAGTCGCGGGCGGCGGGACCCTGCTGCTGCTCCTAAGCCTGCCATTCATCATCTGGTACCTTGTGGACTTGGAACAGCGTGCTAAGCGCTGCAGGCGGGACAGCCATCGTTGCGAACAGCACGACACCTGGGCAGAGCCGATCTTTCACCTGACCATCGACCTGGAAGTCGACGGCGAGCCCTTCCAGATCACCCGCGTCATCCATTGTGGCAAGGATCGGAACGCCCCCTTCCTGTCCTCTTGGGGGGAGCCGCTGCCCGGCGGCGGCGCCGTCATCGTCATCCGGCCCGCGATCTGCCACATCGACCACGTCTATGGCATCAGCGGCAAGCTGCTGGAGGACCGGATTGAACCGCCCCATCGCTACCGCACCTTGACCTACTGGGATCGCCGTTGGGAGCCGGACAAGATACTCCCAACCCTCATCTACACGCCCGATGCCGAGGCGCAGCAACCGCTCTACGCCTATCTGGCGCGCACTGCGTATGAAAACGCGGAGGCCGCGTTCCAGTATCGCGGCATGGCTATCCGACATGACGCCGAGGCGGTACCGAGCGAGCCCGATCGCTTCACGATCCCGCCGCGATCGAATGTCCATCCGGACGGCAGCGGTCTCCTCATCGGGCGGGTCCTTCTGGCCCCGCGAGAGGATCGCCTTCACGTGGCCGAACGCCTGGTCGAGAAACTCGGCGGGCCATGGTCCGAGCCCATCTGCATGAGTGACATGGACAACTATTCCGAGGTGTTTCAGGAGGTCGGCCTGGAGATGTACCAGGCTGCGCCCCGAAGGATTGGCACGCACTCACTGGGCGGCTTTGGCAGGCCAACAGGCGACGGTGGATGGTGGAGTGCGAAACCACTGATCCATCCAGATGTCCGTCAGTCTACCTGGATGTTCGGTCGATCCTTGCTGAAGCATCAAGTCCGCTCGCCCACGGTCATAGATGGTCAGGAACGCAATCGCTTCGACACCGCCGTCCTCCTCCGCTTGGACGGCACAGTCGACGTCGCACAGCGCGGTGTCGTCGAGATCGAAGTCAAAGAAGACTTGACTTACCGACAACGGCACGACGCACCCACGGAATTCCGTTACCGGCCGATCCACCTTCCGGCAGGCAAGGTCGAATGCATTTGCAGGAGCCGTAGCGTCTGCCCCGACTGGGACGGCGTCGACCTTCCGATCGCCCTAGGCTGGACGCAACGTTGCGTCGCGCCTGCTGGTACAGGCGACGGGAAAGGCTGGAGGGGAGAATGCTCATCACACCGCTCGGCCGGGCGCGCCGGTCCCCGGAGAAGCGGGAGGCCATCCTCACCGCCGCCGGGTGCCTGGTCGTGCTGGAGGGCTATCGCGCCGTCACCATCGAGGCGGTGGCGCGGGAGGCCGGGGTCGCCAAGCAGACCATCTATCGGTGGTGGCCGACCAAGCCTGCGCTGATGGTCGACGCCTATTGCCGGATCGTCGAACGGAGCGCGCTTACCGGGCCGGCGGGCACGCCCATTGCGCCCGGCCACCCCGTGGATCGCCTGGAGGCCCTGCTTGTCAGGTTGTTCCGGCTCTATCGGGAAACGCCGGCCGGCCCCCTTCTGGCCGGGCTGATCGGCGATGCGGCCGCCGATCCGGAGGCCCGTGCGCGGCTCGTCGGTGACCTCATCACCGATCGCGCGGGCATCCTGACGGAGGCGGCGGGCCCTGCCGGCCAGGGTCCGTCAGTCCCCGATGTCGAGGCCGTCGCCGATACCCTGGTGGCGCTGGTCTGGAAGCACCTGATCATCGATCCCGAGAGCCTTGGTCCCGAGCTTGCCCGGACCCTGGCCGCCAGGGCCGTCGCCGCCGGCCGCCACGCATCGACGGAGGGGCGGCGATGACCGCGGCCAGCCTGACCCTCGACGGCTATCGGCCGGGCGCGCTCGCCGGCGTCGTCGCCCTTCACGTGCAGTACTACGCACCCGCCTGGGGCTTCGGGCGCCCGTTCGAGGCGAAGGTGGCGGCCGAACTGGGCGAGTTCCTCGACCGGCTCGACCCGGCCCGCGATCTCTTCCTGACCGCCTGGGACCCTGAAGGCCGGCTGGTCGGCTCGGTCACCATCGACGGCCTCGCGGGGGCGGGGCAAGGAGCGCATCTGCGCTGGTTCATCGCGTCCGATGCGGCGCGCGGCACCGGCCTCGGCAAGCGCCTGATGGCGGAGGCGATGGCCTTTGTCGATGCGTGCGGCTACCGGCGCACTTATCTCACCACTTTTCAGGGGCTGGATGCCGCGCGCAGCCTCTACGAGCGGCACGGCTTCGTCCTCGCGCGGGAGGAGGCGGCGGACCCCTGGTCCGGCGGCGCCGGTTCGGTCGGCCTGCAACTGTTCGAGCGCGTCGCCGGGTGACACCGCGGGAGGGCAGGTCTGCCGCAACGCTCGACAGGGTGCGCCCCGGTCATCGACACTGCCGCATACATGACCAACAGGGGGCGGGTGGACAAGAGCTGGCCCCGAGGGGGAGGAGTCCGCGGGATGCCCAAGGCGAAGAATGACGGCATCGACCTCGAGTACATTGCCGTCGGCACGGGGCCGGCCCTGCTGCTGGTCCACGGGGCCGGGACCAATGCCGCGGCGTGGTGGCAGCAGGTCGAGCATTTCCGGCACACGCATCGGGTGATCGCCTATGACCATCGGGTCTTCGGCCGGTCGGCGGCCCCGCAGGAGCACCTGGACGTCAGCCGGCTGGCCGCCGACGCGGTGGCGGTGATGGACGCCGCCGGGGTCACCAGCGCCACGGTGGTCGGCCATTCCATGGGCGGCTGGACGGCGATCCGGATGGCGCTGGAGTTTCCCGAACGGGTGAACCGGGTGGTCCTGTCCTGCAGCCAGGCCGGCATCGACCACGCGCCGGCGAGCGAGGCCGTCGCCTCATCGCGCAGCCGGATGGGGCCGACCGGGCCGGCCTCCCTGGCCCTGTCGGAAGCGGCGATGGCGGCCAACCCGGCCAAGGCCTACCTCTATGAGCAGATCGGCTTCTTCAACACCGGCGTCGACCCGGCGACGATCCTGAAGCCGCTGTTCGCGCCGGAAGCGATGATCCCGGTCGCGCGCCTGGCGGAGATCGCCTGCCCGGTCCTGATGCTGACCGGAGAGCTGGACGCGATCTGGTCGCCGGCCTCTCTCGAGGGGCTGGTCGCGGCCTTCCCGAACGGTCGCTTCGCGGTTATCCCGAATGCCGGCCACTCGCCCTATTTCGAGGCGCCCGACGCCTACAACGCAGTGATCCAGCGCTTCCTGGCGAGCTGAGGCGCAAGGTCGCTCGGCCCACCACGAGGCCTCAGCCGAAGCGGTTGGACTTCGGGAAGCCGTGCGGCGGCAGGCGACCCGCGGCCGCGCGGTTGCCGAGCCAGGGGCGCAGATCGGTCTCCGTGCGGGTACGTTCGCCCTGGGTCCAGGTCAGCCCCTCCTCGAAGCTGATGGTGCGGATGTCGGCCAGCTTCCCGCCGGGGGCGTAGCGCTGCAGGATCACGCCGCGCCCGCGCGCCATCACCGGCACCTGGGACAGCGGGAAGATCAGGAGCTTGCGGTTCTCCCCGATGATCGCGACATGGTCGCCCTCCGCCGGGATCAGGGCGACGGCGCGCGCCCCGTCTGCGACGTTGAGGAGCTGGCGACCGGTGCGGGTCTGGGCGGCGACCTCCGCCGCCTCCACGATGAAGCCGCGCCCGTCGGAGGACGCTACCAGCAGTTTCTGATCCGGCTGGTAGCGGATGAGGGCGACGGGTTCCGCCCCGGC
>CAYNIS010000180.1:0-7175 GCA_964397055.1 uncultured Rhodospirillaceae bacterium
CCAGTGAATCATGCCAACCCCGAGCCCGCTACCGACTTCTTCAACAGCCTGCTAGTGGTTTGATTCCGACATTTGCGACCCTGTCGACATGAGCCCCCAGGCAAATGTCGGACTCGGAAAACCACTCGGTAACATAGTGTTTCTAGTGGAGTTTCCGAATTCAACGTTTGGTTCGGCACTTGCTGCCAAAGGGATCCAAACGTCGAATTCACTCCACTAGCAGATAGGGGATTGGCCGACTTCGGATGCGCCCTGGTGAAACCACGGTAAAGCGGCCGGTGAGATCGATGGACCCCGAGCACACGCTCCGAAAAGTGCGTGTTGCGCTCTCCAGATCGCGCAGCGGAAGGCGGCACAGCACACTGCTGCAAGCAGAAGGCAGGCTTGCCCGCAGAGCAAGCACGCCGAAGTCCTGATCGAAAGTCAGTCGAACGCGCTGCTCACGCGCAGCTGTCTCGAGAACCGAGATGTCATCCGTCCCTGGCGCTGACTCGCGGATCCAGACAGTGTCGTGGCCGGCTGACCGAAGCGCTTCGACCATCAGCCTCGGCACATTCTCGTTGGCGAGAAGTCTCACGATGCTTCTGATCGGTTCGGTGCAGGGTCGATTGTCGGCCAGACTCGTTGCTCCTGGACCAGATCCCGGGCATCGGCGAGACAAGCTCTGATTTCCGGTCCCGAGACACCCGGGTAATTCTCGCTGATCATCTTCTCGTCCCAGCCGTCCGCCAGCAGTCCAAGAACGAAGTCAACCGAAAGCCGTGTGCCCTTGATGATTGGCTTTCCAGCAAGAACCGCCGCATCCGCAACGATTATTTCTCCCAATTCGGCTGGAGCGGTCATGGCTGCCACCTGTGCTATCAACGATCCGACTTCAAGTTAGCGCATTTTCCAGCCAGACTGAACCGGTCCGGCGGTTCGGAAAACACGCAACCTATTGAATCGTAGCGCAAATCGTCCCGCGAACGAGCGACCCGACAATGACCGATCGCGTGATCCTCCTGACCGGATTCGGGGCCTTCCCCGGCGTGCCGGTCAATCCCAGCGCCCGCCTGGTCCGGCATCTGGCGGCGGGGCCGCGAGTGCCTGGCGTCCGCCTGGTGGCAGCCGTCCTGCCGGTCGTCCTCGACGGCCTCGCGGCACGTCTCGACCACCTGATCGAGACGCATCGCCCGGCCGCGGTCGTCATGATCGGGGTCTATGCCGATCGCGACCGGACCGCCGCCGTCCGGGTCGAGGAGACCGGCTATAACTGGCTGGAGGCATCGATCCCGGATGCCGGGGGGCAGAAGTTCCCGGGCATGCCGATGGTCGAGGGGGCGGCGGCCACGGCCGCGTCGACACTGCCGATCGACCCGATGATCACGGCCTTCGCGGGCCAGGATGTGCCGGCCCGGCGCTCCGCCGACCCGGGTCGCTACCTCTGCAACGCCGCCCTCTATCACGGCCAGCGCCGACTTGCCGGAAGCGGCGTTCCGTCCGGTTTCATCCATGTCCCGCCGGCCGAGCACCTGGCGGTGGATCTTCTGGTGCCGGGCTTCCGCGCGGCACTCGCCGTGGTCGCGGCTACTTGACGAGTTCGCGGATGCCGCTGTCGAGGCCGGCGAGGGTGAGCGGATACATCCGCCCTTCCATCAGCTTCTGCAGCACCTCGATCGACGGGGTGTATTTCCACGCCCGCTCCGGCACCGGGTTCAGCCAGATCGCGCGCTGATAGACATCCAGGACGCGCTTCATCCAGACCTGACCCGCTTCCTCGTTCCAGTGCTCGACACTGCCGCCGGGCTGGACGATCTCATAAGGGCTCATCGAGGCGTCGCCGACGAAGATGACCTTGTAGTCGGCAGAATACTTGTGGAGCACGTCCCAGGTCGGCTGGCGTTCGGAATGGCGCCGGCGATTGTCCTTCCACACGCTCTCGTAGAGGCAGTTGTGGAAGTAGAAGTATTCCAGATGCTTGAACTCGGTCCGCGCGGCGGAGAACAGTTCCTCGCACACACGGATGTGGTCGTCCATCGACCCGCCGATGTCGAGGAACAGAAGGACCTTCACCGCGTTATGCCGCTCGCGCTGCATTTCGAGTTCGAGGTAGCCGGCGTTCTGCGCGGTCGATCGGACGGTCCCGTCCAGATCCAGTTCCTCCGCAGCACCGGTGCGGGCGAACTTGCGCAGGCGGCGCAACGCCACCTTGATGTTCCGGATGCCGATTTCGAGGCTGTCGTCGAGGTTCTTGAACTCGCGTTTGTCCCAGACCTTGACCGCCCGGCGGTTGCGGCTCTTGTCCTGGCCGATGCGGATGCCTTCCGGGTTGTAGCCGTAGGCGCCGAAGGGGGAGGTGCCGCCGGTGCCGATCCACTTGGACCCACCCTGGTGGCGCTTCTTTTGCTCCTCCAGCCGCTCGCGCAGGGTTTCCATCAGCTTTTCCCAGCCGCCGAGCGCTTCGATCTGGGCCTTCTCTTCCTCGCTCAAGAGCTTCTCGGACAGCGCCCGCAGCCACTCCTCGGGGATTTCGGCGACGACCTCCTCCGCGCCATCCTCCGCGCCAAGGGTCTCGAGCCCCTTGAAGACGTGGCCGAAGACGACGTCGAAGCGGTCGAGGTGCCGCTCGTCCTTCACCAGCGCCGAACGCGACAGATAGTAGAAATCCTCGACGTCGTAGGACGCGCAGCCCTGCTTCATCGCTTCCATCAGCATCAGGTATTCCTTGAGGCTGACCGGCACGCGGGCCTTGCGCAGTTCGTAGAAGAACGTCGGGAACATGGCATTTGTCCCATTATCGTGGGGTCGTAGCGTTTTCTTTAGGCTGTCCGGATTAAGCTTTGCAGATGGGTCCGTTCCGGCGCAAGGCCCGGCTGCGGTGTCGGTCGGATCATAGTGTGACCAAATTGGAACTATGCGTCTGGTGAAACTGGCGAGCCGCAGGTCGGATGCCCATCTGACGCCAGCATCCGGGCGTAATCCAAACACGGTCCCCTCGTCTGAATGCCGTCTCGTCGTCTCTTACCCGCCGCTAAGGCAAGGTGCGGTCTCATGATCTTCTCGCAATCATCTCTCCGCTTCGCGGCACTCGTGGGCATGTTCGGCCTAGTCCCTGTCGTTGCCGGGCCGGCCGCGGCACAGCAGACGGCTGCCGCCCAGACGACGACTGCCCAGACAACTACTGCCCAGACAACTACTGCCCAGACGACCACCGCCCAGACGTCAGCTACCGACGCGGGCAATGCCCCCGGGACCACCGGCACCAATGCCGGCGGCCTCGATCACGCCATGCCGCCGATGCCGAACGAGATCGGGGCGGCGATCGACTATCTGGGGTTCAACGGCACCCAGTTCGGGCGGATCATGTCCGGCGAGATCGCCTCGGTCGACCTGCCCCGCGGTTCGGATCGTGAGCTTGCGGTCGCCCTTGCCGTCCTGATCCCGGCCCCGCTGGAAACCGCCCTCGACGCGCTGTTGAAGCATGACGGGCCGACCCAGATCGTCGGCATGGTCGAATACCGTTTCCTCGATCCCGAGACGTCATCGGTCGCCGATTTCGAGAGGATACGGCTCGACCAGGAGGATATGCCGGACCTCACCGACTATGTCGACGCCATGCCCGGCGACATCGTCAACCTGTCGCCCTCCGAGATTGCCGAGTTTCGTCAGATCGGCGAGGCCATGGGCGCGGAACTCGGCGGGGGCGACAACAGCCGCCTGACCGATCGCGCCTCCGCCCTCCTTCAGGAGATGTTGTTCGAGCGCTTCCGCGCCTATACGACCCGCGGTCACGAGGCGCTGGCCCCGTACGCCCGGGCAAGCGGAGAAACCGTCGAGCCGGGCGTCGAGATCGAAACGGCGGTGTCCGGGGAGGAGGAGATCTTCGACCGGTTCCGGCCGGATCTCCTGAAGGCGGTGCGCGACTATCCGACCGTGGACCGCAGCCACTGGGACGACCTGCACTACTGGGTGAAGACGGAGATCGAGGGCCGACAGAATGTCCGCCTGACCCACACCATGATCTACCGGGATCCCGCCTTCGCCCTGGTGCAGCGCCGCGAATACTATGTCGCCCACACCTACAACACGCTGAACAGCCTGGCCGCACTGGTCCCCTATGGCGACGCCACCCTGATGCTCTACGTCAACCGGACCTCGACTGACCAGGTTGACGGCTTCCCGCTCAGCGTGCGCCACTCGATCGGGCGGTCGCGCCTTCGGGATCGGCTGACCAGCGATCTCCAGCCGATCCTGGACGAGATCGGCGGCTGATCTCAGCGTTTGCCGAGAGCCAGCGCCAACGCTTCCTCGAACGGGTAGGGCGGCTCCCAGCCGCTCGCCCGGAACGCCTGGTCATCGACCACGAGCGAACCGGCCAACCGGTCGACCAGCCCCCGGCCGCCCAGGCGCAGAAGCCAGCGTGGCACCTTGAACTGGCGCGGCCCTGGTCGGCCCATCGCATCCGCCATGGCCGCGACCAGGGCCGGGGTGGACAGGGGCGGCCCGTCGGCGACCGGGGATACGGTGCCCGCCAACGACGGTTCGGTCAGCGCGTGGCGCACGGCATCGGCCAGGTTTTCAACGGCGATCAGGCTGCGGGCGTTGTCGATGCCGGCGATCGGCAGCGGAACATGCCAGCGCACCAGCCGCGCCAGGGTGCGGAAATTGCCCTTGGCCTGGCGTCCGTAGACAAGCGGTGGGCGCAGGATGACGGCCCGCTTGCCGAGCCGGTCGAGGACCAGCCGCTCGGCCTCTCGCTTGGCGATACCGTAGGGGCTGGTCGGTTCACCGAAATCTCCGGCCCCGAGCGCTTGGCCGGGACCCGTCGTGTCGACCCCGGCCTTCACCGTCGACATGAAGACGAAGCGGTCCAACCGTGCCTTCTCGGCGAAGTCGATCAGACGGCGGGTGCCGTCGACGCTGATCCGTCGATGGATCATCAGCGCGAAGTCGTCGGTATCCTGCGGCTGGTGCACGCGGGCAGCCAGATGGACGATCTGGCGCACGCCGATGAGGGCACGCTCCCATTCGGTGCGACCGTCGATCTCCCCCACGACGACGGACTCCGGGAAATCCGGCATCGGCCGGCGGAGCGCCAGGCGGACCTTGTGGCCGGCCGCTTCCAGGACCGCGACCACGGCACGCCCGACGAAGCCGGATGCGCCGGTGACGAGGGTGAGGCCGCGCCGCATCACGCCTCGATTTCCGGGCGCGGCGGCCAACTGAGTTCCCAGATGAGAAGGGCGACGACGATGGCCCCCGCACTCAGGGCGAGAGCCGGCACCATCACCGACGCCCAGGCGAGAACGGTGAGGAAGGCGTTGCAGACGAGGACCATCGCCGCGACATGGGCGTGGCTGCGCCCGGCCTGCACAGCGCGCTGGTAGAAATGCTGGCGGTGCGGGCGCCAGAACTTCTCGCCCCGCAGCATGCGCCTCATGAGGGTCATGGTGGCGTCGACCAGGAAATAGAGCGGCATCAGGATCGCGGCCGCGAGACCGTCGGAGGTTGCCGCCAGGATCAGCAGGAAGCCGAGCAGGTAGCCGAGCGGGATCGAGCCGACATCGCCCATGAAGACCCGTGCCGGGTGCCAGTTCCACACCAGGAAGCCGACGGCGGCGCCGGCGACGACGGCGCTCGCGAGCGCGAAGACCGGCAGGAGGAGGGACGCGAACAGGAAGGCGAGACCGATCGCGACCGTCGTCGCCTCAACCCCTGCAAGCCCGTCGATCCCGTCCATGAAGTTGAAAAGGTTGATGAACCAGAGCCAGGCGAAGGCGACCAGCACGCGCTCCACCATCAGCGGCAGAATGCCCGGCAGGATGTCCCAGCCCGGCGGCAGGACCGCCAGGGGGGCGGCGACCGCCAGGACCTGAACCGCCAGCCGCACCCCCGGCGACAGCGACCGCACGTCGTCGGTCCAGGACAGCACCGCGAGGATGGCCGCTCCGGTCACGACCAGCATCACGGGCGCCAGGAGGGAGGTCTGCGGCGGCGTCAGCGCCATCAGGATCAGCCAGCCGGCAAGGGTCGTGCCGATGATCGCCCAGCCGCCGCCGCGCGGTGTCGGGATCGCGTGGCTGGACCGCTCGTTGGGATGGTCGAGCAGGGCTCGCGCCACCAGCCATCGGGTCACCGCCCAGGTCAGCGGCGTAGCCACGGCCGCCGCCAGCAGGGCGGGAATGGCAAGGGCCACGACCACCGGAAGATCGCCGAGCCAGGCGGCGGGGGCACCGTGCATGCCGCTCCCCTCAGGCGTCGTAGAAGGGGGTGGGCGGCAGATACTCGATGCCGCTGTCATCGATCTCCATCGGCGGGCCGCCGGTTTCCTCGATCAGGCTGCGGTAGAGCGTCACCGTCGCCCGGCCGACCGCCTCGTCGGTCATGTCGGTCTCGACCAATCGTCGCGACTGGGCGCCGAACTCAGCCCGGAGCTTGGCATCGTCAGCCAACCGGCGCATCGCTGCGGCGAGTGCCTCGACGTCGTCGGGCGGCACCAGCAGCGCATTGACGCCCTCGACCGCGACCTCCCGGCAGCCGGGCGTGTCGCTCGCGATCAGCGGGCGGGCACAGGCCGCGGCCTCCAACAGGCATTTCGGCAGCCCCTCACCGCGGCTGACCAGCGCGCCGATATGGACCCCGCGCCAGAAGCCGGCGATGTCCTCGACGAAGCCGAGCCATTCCACACCCGGAAGATCATCCCATGCCCTCAGGGTACTGAGCGGGATGGTCGCCGGGTTATCCGGGTCCGGCATGCCGGCCAGGCGCAGGCGAATGTCGTGACCGTCCGCGCGCGCGCGGCGATGCGCCTCGACCAGCGTGCGCACCCCCTTCTGTTCCAGCATGCGCGCGGCGAAGCCGACGATCACCGGTCCCGACGGCTCTTCCGCCGGCGGTGTGTGGTGACTGACATCGATACCGGACCCGCGGATAACCACGGTGCGTTGCCGGTCGATCCAGCCGGCGGCAACGAGGGACTCCGCGTCCTCCGCATTCTGGGCGAGCAGGCGGGCACCGCGCCGGCTGATCAGGAACGGCATGGCGACCTTGAGGACGGCGCGGATCAGGCGCGCCCGCAGACCATCGCTCGCAAACAGCCAGCCGAGCCCGGCAACCGCACTGACCTGGCTCGACGCGCGGTCCCGCGTTACGTCTGGAGCGTGGACGGCACCGAGCTCCTTCGCTCCCTCTCGAAC
>CAYNIS010000181.1:0-7136 GCA_964397055.1 uncultured Rhodospirillaceae bacterium
CATGGCGACCCAGCGGCCGTCGGTCGACGTCATCACCGGCACCATCAAGGCGAACTTCCCGACCCGGATCTCCTTCCACGTCACGTCCAAGGTCGACAGCCGGACCATCCTGGGCGAGGGCGGCGCCGAACAGCTGCTCGGCCAGGGCGACATGCTCTACATGGCAGCCGGCGGCCGGGTCACCCGGGTCCACGGGCCGTTCGTCGCCGATGACGAGGTCGAGCGGGTGGTGAGCTTCCTGAAGGCGCAGGGGACGCCCGACTACATCGACGCGCTGACGGAAGAGGACGACGACGAGGCGGACGGCGCGGATCCCGGTCCGATCATGGATGCCTTCGTGCCGGCCGACGGCAACGACCTCTACAGTCGTGCGGTCGCGGTCGTGCTCACCGACCGCAAGCCGTCGATCTCCTACGTCCAGCGCAAGCTCCAGATCGGCTACAACCGAGCTGCCCGGCTGATCGAGGAGATGGAGGCGAACGGAGTCGTGTCCCCGCCGTCACCGACGGGCAAGCGCGAGATCCTGCTGGAAGAGGCGAGTTGATTTCGGGGAACGCTTGGTGGGCGCGACTGGGATTGAACCAGTGACCTTTCCGGTGTGAACGGAATGCTCTCCCGCTGAGCTACGCGCCCTCTCCCAAGACCGTTCTTCATACCCGCTTTACCGCCCGATGGCAACCTGAACACCTGGGTATGGCGGTTCGGCTTGACGGTGCCGCTCGCCATTCGCACGCTCAACTCCCGGATGCTGCGGCCGCGGACGGCTGCTACCCCGAGGAAACGCCAGCGGATGACATCGGCCCGATCAGAGACAGCCGCAGAGGCGACCGGAACCGCGCTCCCCCGGGTCGAGGGCATGGACCGGTTCAACTGTCTCGCGACGGCAATCTGGCTCGTCGCGCCAAAGACCAGGCGCATGATCGCCGGCAACGCGGCCGCCCGCGGCTTCTGGCAGGTTCCGACCGATGCCGGCCTCCTGACCAGCAACATGGCGAAGGCTGATCCCGGTTATCTCTCCGCGGTCGACAGAGTTGCCAACGGCAGCGGGCCGATAACCCTGCGCGCCACCCTGTTTCCGAGCGGCCAGCCGGTATCGGTGGAGCTGAAGCTGTCCGACGGCGCCGCCGCGGGGGCCGCCGGCAACGTCCTGGTGGAAGCGACTCCGTTGGTGGATGCGGCGGAGGCCGCCGCTCAGCGGGCTTCCGAGGTGATGCGCCACCTCGCCATTCCGACGACGCTGGTCGATGCCGCAGGCACGATGCTCTCCCAGAACCCGATGGCTGCCCGCGTGCACGGGCCGGACGCGGTCGAAGGGGCGTCGGTCGCCAACCGGTTCGTCGACCCGACCGACCTCCGGCATCTGATTGTCGGCGCGGACATCAGCGGCACCGCCGAGGCGGAGGTCCAGATCCTGACCCGGACCGGCCCTCGCTGGCACTTCATCACCTGCAGCCGCAGCCGCGACCCGGTGGCCGGCATCCCGGCCTTCCTGATCCAGGAGACCGATGTCACCGCCCGCCGGGCGGCGGAGGATGCCCTGCATCACCAGCAGCGGCTGGTGCAGCAGGTGTTCGAGGCGGCACCGATCGACCTGCGCGTGGTCGACCCGAACGGCACCGTCGTGCTCGCCAACCGCGCCCTTGTCGGTACCCAGTCGGCACCCGCGGCGGTACCGCCGGGCTGTCACCTGGTCGACTGCTACGCCAGCCCGTCAGACGGCGATCGCGCGCTTTCCCGCTGCATGCGGGTGCTGGCGAGCGGACGGTCGCGGCAGGAGGAAGAGCGTATCGTCGGTCCCGACGGCAGCGAGCGGCGGCTCGCCGTCGACCGCCACATCCTGGTCGGTCCGTCCGGGCGCCGCCAAGTGATCCAGGTTTCCGTCGACATCACCGCGCTGAAGCGCGCCAACGAGGATCTGCAGGTTGTCGAGCGGACCTTCCGCGCCGTCCTTGACCGGCTGGTCGAGGGGGTCGTCGTGGTCGGGGCCGACCGGCGCATCGAACAGTGCAACCCGGCGCTCCTCAGGATGCTCGGCTATGAGGCGGAGGATCTCCTGGGCGCCGATGCCGGCCAAATCCTGCCGGATCGGGAACAGGGCGTGTTCGCGCGGACCATGGCCGCCCTCGCCAACGGTCGCCGGCCCTCCCTGATCGGCAAGGCCCAGCCATCGCGGGTGGTCGGCAAGGACGGCGTCGTCGTTCCGGTCGAGATGTCGATCAGCGAGTTCAGCTACGGGACGCGCCGGCTGATTATCGCGGTGCTGCGCGACGAGCGGGCGCGCCGCGCGTCCGAGGCGGAACTGGAGCACGAGCGCGGCCGTCTCCTCGACTTCGCCGAAGTCAGTTCCGACTGGTTCTGGGAGACAGGGCCCGACCTGAGGTTCAGCAGCTTCGCCGGCTCGATCACGCGTGTTTTCGGCCTGCCGCTCGAAGCACTGACCGGCCTCACCCGGACCGAGCTGATGCAGGAGTTGAACCCGCCGGAGTTGATCGAGCGACATGCGCGCGATCTGGCGGAGCGGCGGCGCTTCCGGGACTTCGAATACAAGTCCCGGCGCGGCGACGGCAGGATCATCACGGTTCGCACCAGCGGCAAGCCGCTCTTCGATGATGACGGCAACTTCGCCGGCTATCGTGGCACCGGAAGCGACGTCACCCAGGAACACGAAGCCGCGGCAAAGATCGCCGAGGCCGAACACCGGCTGGCGACCGCGATTTCCTCCATCTCCGACGGGTTCGTCCTGTTCGACCCCGAAGACCGCCTGATCATGTGCAACGACCGCTATCGGGAGTTGTTCGCGGAAACTGGCGAGATGATCCAGCCCGGGGTGACCTTCGAGGAGATCGTCGACGCCGGGATCGCCGACGGCCAGTACGATTTCGGCGGGTTGGATCAAGACGCCTTCCGGCGGATGCGGCTTGCCATGCACCGCGACCCGACGGGTGAGCCCTTCATCCAGGAACTGAGCGACGGCCGCTGGGTGCGTGCGGTGGAACGGCGGACCCCGGATGGCTCGATCGTCGGCATCCGCACCGACATCAGCGAGCTGAAGCGCCGGGAAAACGAGCTGAGGCGCCGGTTCGACGAGGCCGAAGTGTCCCGCCAGCAGCTAGAGCGGCAGGGACAGGAACTGACCCGACTGGCCCAGGCGTTGGGGGTCGCGCGCGACGCCGCAGAAGCGGCGAATGCCGCGAAGTCCGAATTCCTGGCGATGATGAGCCACGAGATCCGCACCCCCATGAACGGCATCCTCGGCATGGCGGGGCTCGTCCTCGACACCCCGCTGTCGCCCCAGCAGCGCCAGCATCTCGACACCGTCCGGGCCTCCGGCGAGGCGCTGTTGACGGTCATCAACGACCTCCTCGACTTCTCCAAGATGGAGGCCGGCCGGCTCGAGCTGGACGAGGTTGATTTCGACGTCGTCCGCCTGATCGAGGACAGCATCACCCTGCTGCAGCCGCGCGCGCAGGAACGCGGCATCACGCTCGCGATGACGGCGGCACCGGATCTGCCGACCCGGCTGCGCGGCGACCAGGGACGTCTGCGACAGGTGCTCCTCAACCTCCTGGCCAATGCCGTCAAGTTCACGGAGCGCGGGGGGATCCGCGTCTCCGCCGCCCTGGACGACGGCGAGGGGGAGGCTGACGGGCAAGCGACGACGCTGGCGGTCGAGGTCGCTGACAGCGGCATCGGCATTCCGGCCGAACGCCTGGCCGGTCTGTTCGACCCGTTCACCCAGATCCGGATGCCGGACAGCGGCTACCACACCGGGACCGGCCTCGGCCTCGCCATCTGCAAGCGCCTGAGCGAGCAGATGGGGGGCGGGATCGCAGTGGAAAGCCGGGTCGGCGAGGGGTCGACATTCCGCTTTCACGTCAAGCTGCGCGCACCGGAGGAGCCGGCGGCCATCCGTGGTGCGTCAATGTGCGAGAGCTTCTGCACGGCCCTCGTCATCGACCCCGACCGCACGCGTGCGGAGGGCCTCATCTACGCGCTGAGCCGCATCGGCTGTGTCGCCAAGGCCGTAAGCGACATCGACGAGATCGTTTCCGTCGAACGCCCCGATCTCCTGATCGTCCAGGACGAGATCGCCATGGCCGACGGCTGGTCGGCCGCCGGACTGCTGGCCGCCCGTTTCCCCGAAGTGACGCGCCTGCTGATCAGCCGCCACCGTCTTTTGAAGACCAGGGTTGCGGCACGTGAGCACGGCTTTTCAGCGCTTCTTTACCAGCCTGTGTCAGAAGATTGCCTACGCGCCTGCATTTCCGGCATCGGCGCCGGGACAAGTCGGTTCAATACCGCCCAGGCGCTCCGTCGGGACGGTGCACCGATCAGCCTCCTGGTGGTCGAGGACAATCCGGTGAACCGGGAGGTTCTGGAGAGCTTCCTGGCAAGTGCTGGCGCCAACGTGGTTACCGCAAACGGCGGCGTGGCGGCCCTCGCCACCCTGCGGACGACACCGGTGGACGCGATCGTCATGGATGTTCAGATGCCGGACCTCGACGGAATCGCAACCACCCGCCTGATCCGCGCAGGCACGGCCGGAAACCCGGACGTGCCGATCATCGCGGTGACCGCAAACGCGCTTCCCGACCAGCTGATCGAATGCCGGCAGGCCGGGATGAACGCCGCCCTGACCAAACCGATCGACCGGCAGCAGCTGATCCGGACGATCGCGGCCTTCGCCGTCGACGGGGGGGCACGGCAGGCGCCGGGGCTCCAGAACCTCGGGGATCGGGATCTCGACGACCAGGATTTCGACGATCAGGATTTCAACGATCAGGTTGGCGGCGACCATGCCCCAGACGATCAGGACGCGGTGCCGGGCATCGACGACGATCCGCTGGCCGGCTTCCGGGAAATCGTTCGGGACCTCGGCGAAGCAGCCGGCCTGCGCCTTGCCCGCCGCTTCGTCGAAACCGTGCCCGGCCTGAAGAAGCGCCTGGCAGCCGACAACGCCGACCTCGCTGGCATCGGCCACGAGGTCAAGGGAACCGCGGGCCTGCTCGGCCTCGATCAGCTGCGGATCGCGGCCGAGGCGACGGAGGCTGCCGCGGTCGCGGGCGACCTCGACGCGGCGCGCGTCCGCGCCGCCGGCCTGGCGACGGCCCTCGACAGTATCGCTGAAGCACTTTCCCACGGTTTCGGGCTGACACCGGAAGGTGCGGACACCGCGACCCAAGCGGAGGCAGGAAACGCATGACCCCTCGCCGACCCTGGCTGGCCGCCGTCGTCGTCACCGCCGCCATTGCCGTCATGGGCTCGCCCCGGGCCGCCTCGTCGGCGGAGGTCCCGCCATCGCCGGCCGACGCCTGTGCGACGCTTGCCTGGCGGGTCGCCAACGTGACCGACCGCCTGGCCGCCGCAGAGGCCGGCTTCGCCGCTGTCCGGGACTCGCTGGAAGCGGTGACACCCGCCCCGGACCTTGGTACCGGGGACTCGGTCGACGCCCTCATCGCCAGTGCCCTCTTGACCGAGGACCCGGCGACGGATGCCAGCAGCAAGCCCCAGGCGACGGGCGCGTCGAAATACAAGTGCAGCGCCATCGCCTCTCTCGCCAAGCTGGCGGCGAGCCTCGCAACGCCTGAGCGGCGCCTGCGCAACTGGGTGATGCCGCGCGTCGAGGCCCTCGACAACCTCACCCACAGGGTGCGGGCGGAACGGGAGGCCCTGGAAGCCAGCGTGGCACCGATTCTGGAGACCTGCACCGGGCGCGTCTGGAGCCTTGCCGGGCCACCCGGCATCCATGGGGCCTGCCGCGACGCCCGGCGCCAGACCCGGCGCGGTGCGATGCCGCTCTATCAGCTCGGCACGGATGCCGGCATTCTGCGCAACTGGATCAATGACGACCGCGTCCTGGACTTCCACGCGCCAACCGTGCACGACCTCGCGGCCATGCCGGCGATGAACCGGTCAACCATTCCGGGCGCAACGCTGCGTCGGCAGACCGGCCTCGATCTGGCGGACCTCGATCGCCAGATGATCGAAGCGACGCTCGAACTGGGCCCCGCGGCGGCCGTACTCGGCATCATCGAGGGGCCGTTGCTCCGCCGCTGCCCGCCCTGATCGCGAAGGCTTGGATCCGATTTCAGTCGCTTGATGATGGACAAGGCTGCGCAAACACGCCTGACGGAGATTCTCGGCAGCCTTTCGGCCACGACGCTCGATCCGGCAGGACGCCAGCTGGTGGCGGAGGCACGCCGCCTGGTCGGCCAGGACGACCCCGAGCCAGCGCCGATCAGCGCCTCCAGGCCGTTCGATCCACCCGATCTCATCGATGCGGCCATCCGGCATGCGCACGGGATCGCGCAACACCCTGCCGGCACCACCGTGTCCCTGTCCGACACCATGCTGCGGGCCTTCGTCGGCCCGGTCGACACCCTGGTGGAGATGCTGAGCGAGGCGGTTGCCCTGGCCCTGGACAGCCTGCCGAGGGACCCCGACGCGTCGGAGGGGGCGCCAGATCGGGCAGGTGATGCGCGGTCCGACCCCCCGCAGCGGTCCACGTTGCCGGACCACGCGCTGGCTCTGACCGTCAGCGGTGCGATCGATGCGTCGGGCCCCTGCTGGCTCACCGTCAAGCTGGCGCCGACAGCGACGGAACTGATGGACCTGGAGGCCAGACGGGTCGCCCGCCTGCGCACGCTGGCCGCCGCCATGGGCGGGAGCGCCGATGTGATCGGCACGGGTGCGGGGCTGTGGCTTTCGGTGCCGATCGCCCTGTTCGAGCCGGATGTCGGCTTCGTCATCCTGCGCGCGTCGCCCGACGACGATTGCCCGACCGGACAATCCGAACCGGCCGGCGTGGAGCCTGCGGCATCGTCGGCGGCAGACCTTGAGCCACGTCCGTCGGAGGAGGCTGACAGGGGACCCGCCGGCGCGGGTTCCGGCGAGGATCAGCCGGCGCCTTTGCAGGTGAAACGCGGTCACGTGCTCGTGGTCGACGACAGCAACGTCAATGTCGCGTTCACGATCGCCATGCTGGATCGCCTCGGCTACACCAGCACGCCGGCGGCGAGCGGCAAGCAGGCGCTCGCCCTGGTTCGGGAGGTCTCGGTCGATGCCGTGCTTCTCGACCTTCAGATGCCCGGGATGGACGGGTTCGAGACCGCGCGATCCCTGACCGCGCGCTATCC
>CAYNIS010000182.1:0-7073 GCA_964397055.1 uncultured Rhodospirillaceae bacterium
GGGCAGCCCCGGCCCGTGATCGCGCAAAGGCGCTCTGGACCGGGTGCTTCGGAGCGGGTGCTTCGAAGCGGGCGCTCTGGACCTCGGCCGCGCGGCACGGCATTCTGGTCGCCATGTTGGGCGTGAAAGGATGGCACCGCCATGGGTGACGCGGACCTCGAAGCGAAATGCGTCAAGGCTGGGCTCAAGATGACCGAGCAGAGGCGGGTCATCCTGGGGATCCTGTCCGAGGCCGAGGACCATCCTTCGGTGGAGACCGTCTTCGAACGCGCGCGTGAGCGCGACCGTTCCATCTCCATCGCAACCGTCTACCGGACCCTGAACGTGCTCGACCAGTTGAACCTGGTCCAGAAGCATGATTTCAAGGAAGGATCGTCGCGGTTCGAGGTCAATCTCGAGCATCATCATCACCTGATCGATGTCGAAACCGGCGAGGTGGTGGAGTTCCAGGACGAGGAACTGGAAATCCTGAAGGCCACCATCGCCCGCGAACTCGGCTTCGAACTGATCGATCACAGGTTGGAACTCTATGGCCGCCGACTTCGAAAGTAAGCGCTTCCAGCGTCAGGGTCGGGCCCGCGCCCTGTCGCGGCGCGACGAGAACTGCCTGGAACTGATCGGGCCGTGCGACTGCCGGACCGCGGTCGTGCGCGCCTATCACGGCATGCTGGAAAGCGGCACGGCGCAGACCGTCGCCATGGGGGTGGCCACCCGCGTCTATCTCTATCACCACCCGGCAGTCGCGGTGGACCTGGCACAGGTGACGGTCGAGCGCTGGGTAAGCGCCGAGGCCCTGCATTAGCCTTTCGTTTTCTGCTAGCAAACAGCCCCCGCCGTCTGACGGCGACACCCCGGGGCGGAGACAAGCATGACCGCGCACAGCGATCCTCTCGACCTCGATCTTGCCTTCGACGACGACAAGGGCGGCGATGGCGGCTCGCGCATGTCTGTCGGCGGTGCCGCGTCCCGCGGGGTTCGCTGGCTGCTGATCACCCTTTTGGTCTTGATCGTCTACTACTGGGGCGGTGCCGAACTCGCCTATGAAATGGACGCCGATCTCGACTACACGCCGCCGGCGGTGGCCGAAGGCTCGCCCGACACGGTCGACATGCTGGTCGGCCTGATCCGCCGGGAAATCAACGACAGCGGCTGGGTTCACAACGACCCGCCCTTCTATGCCACCTGGATGCTGGAAAACATGCCCGAGTACCAGATCGGCATGTTCGAGCATATCCTGATCCTGGTACAGCTCTTGCGCGACGAAGTTGGCCGGCCGCGCGACAGCGACCCGATCGACGAGGATCTGCGCGCGGCTGCCGGTGACATGGGCTTCCCGGGCGACCATTGGCGGCTCACCGGGTCGTTGATCCCGCAGCGGTCGAGCGAGGATGCCTATCTCGACGCCGCCGACCGGATCGCCGCCTATGGCGAGCGGGTTGCCGCGGGCCGCGCCCAGTATGTCCTGCGCGACGACAACATCATCGACAGCTTCCGCATCATCAACGGCCAGCTGGGCGGCGCGTCGAGCCAGCTCGAAGAGCATGTCCGCCAGAAGCGCTTCGGCCTGTTCGACCTGGAGATCAGCTTCCTATGGGAATACCCGGCGGTGTTCCTGTTCGGCTCCGGGGAAGAGCGGGTGAACGATCTGGGGCAGGTCGTGCCGGCGGTGGATACCGCGATCGAGGACGACGATCTCTTCTATCGCAATCGCGGCATGCTCTATGCCTATTACATGGTGTTGAGCGCGCTGAAGCAGGACATCGTCCGCAATGACGCCAGCACCGCGACCATCATTCTGGGCGGGCCCGGCACCGATGCCACCCTTGCCTACACCCAGATGCTGGACAGCCTGCGCGACGGGGCCGCGATCAAGCCCCTGATCGTCATGAATGCTGAGGAAGACAGCCTGATCCTGCCAAATCACCTGGCAGCCCAGGGCTTCTTCCTGCAGCGCGCCCGCGCCCGGCTTCAGGAACTGATCGTCATCCTGCAAAACTGATCGCCGACAGCCGATCACCAGCAGCTGACCGCCAATCGCTCAACGCCGGTATCCCATGCACGGGGCCGTGCCACGGGAAGGCTTGAGGGGGTGCCATGCTCGGCGACGTCTTCGTGCTGGCCAAGGGCATCGTGATCGGCCTGATGATCGCGATCCCGGTCGGGCCGATCGCCATCCTCTGCCTGAAGCGGACGATCGCCTTCGGCCGCCCCGCCGGTTTCGCGACCGGCCTGGGTGCGGCCTCCGCCGATGCCGTCGTCGCGATCGCGGCGGCGACCGGGCTGACCGCGGTCGATGCTTTCGTTTCGACCTGGCACACGGAAATCCAGTCCTTCGGCGGGGCGTTCCTGTTGTGCCTCGCCGCGCTCACGGTCGCGCGGCCGCTGCCGCACGCGCCGGGGGAACTGCCGGTCGATGCCCACGACCTCGCCGGGGCCTTCGTGTCCTCGATCATCCTGACACTCACCAATCCCCTGACGGTGCTCGGCTTCGTCGGTGTCTTCGCCGCCTTCGGCGTTGCCACCTCCCTCCTGTGGACGGGGTCGGTGATGGCGCTGGTCATCGGCGTGTTCCTCGGCTCCGCCGCCTGGTGGCTGTCGCTGGCCGCCGGCATCTCCCACTTTCGCCACCACATCACCGAAGCCTGGCTGGAGGTCATCAACCAGGGGGCCGCCGCGGCCCTGGCCCTGTTCGGCCTGCTTGCGATTTCCGGCATGCTCGATCCAGTCCATCTGCTGGCCTCTCCCGCCGATCAGCCATTACCCTGACAGCGACCAAGCCTGACCAGGGAACAAGAACGACCACATCGGAGGACCGCCATGACCAGTCGTTTCGTCAACCGCCCGCCTGGATCCAACTGGGGCGATTTCGGCCCCGATGACGAACGCGGGCGGATGAACCTGATCACGCCGGAACGGCGACGGGCGGCGGTTGCCGAGGTGAAGGAGGGCCTCGCCTTCGCGCTCTCCCTGCCGCTCGACTACCCCGGCGGGGCGGTCCTCAACCCGCGCCGTTTCCCGCCAAAGCTTTATGCCTCGGCTCGACCGACCGGGCCCGCCTACAACTTCGAAAGCCGGCGGATCGACCCGCGCCACACCGATGTCGGCAATGACGACCGGGTCTCCCTCCACCTCCAGTATTCGTCCCAGTGGGATGCGCTCGCCCATATCGGCACCGTGTTCGATGCCGACGGCGATGGCGAGCCGGAGGTCGTCTACTACAACGGCTGGCGCGGGCATGAGGACATCAAGGGCGTGCCCGAGCCGGAGGGCGGGGAGCCGCCGACCGGCGACGGGGCCTGGACCCATTACGAGGGCGTGTCGGCCGAGCGCCTGGGCATCGACAAGATGGCGACGACCGCGGTTCAGGGCCGCGGGGTGATGGTCGACCTGCACGCCCATTTCGGCCGCGCGCACAAGGATGTCGGCTATGACGACCTGATGCGGGTGATGGAGGCCGATGGGGTCACCGTCGAAACCGGCGACATGCTGGTCTTCCACACCGGTTTCGCCGGCGTCTGCCTGGAACAGGCCAAGCGCCCGCGGGAGGAGATCCTGCATGGTTCCTGCACCGCGCTCGACGGCCGGGACGAGAAGCTGAAGCAGTGGATCACGGACAGCGGGGTCGCGGCCCTGTGCGCCGACAACTATGCCGTCGAACGCGTACCGCCGCGCGACAATCCCTCCCCCGACCCGCATGCCGCGATGGGCATCCACGAACTGTGCCTGGTCAAGCTGGGCATCCATCTGGGCGAGATCTGGTGGCTGGGCGAGCTCGCCGCCTGGCTGCGCGCCAACAACCGCAACCGCTTCCTTTTGACCGCCCCGCCGCTGCGCCTGCCCGGCGCTGTCGGCTCCCCGGTGACACCCGTCGCCACGGTTTAACGGGAAAAGAGGCACCATGAACCCGGATCTCGTCGCCTTCGCCGCCGCTGTCGAGTTCGCCGCCCGTGCCCATCGCGACCAGCGCCGCAAGGGGGAGGCGGGCGAGCCCTATTTCAACCACCTGGCGGAGGTCGCCGGCCTGGTGGCGGCGGCGACCCAGGGGCGGCAGCCGGAGGCGGTGATCGCCGCGATCCTCCACGACACGGTGGAAGATACGCACGTCACCCATGCCCAACTGATCGAGGTCTTCGGCGACCGGGTGGCCGCGATCGTGGCGGAGGTGACCGACGACAAGGCGTTGCCGAAGGCCGAACGCAAGCGCCTGCAGGTCGAAAGCTCGCTGCACAAGTCGGACGCGGCCAAGCTGATCAAGATCGCCGACAAGACCTCCAACCTGCGCGCGCTGATCACGACACCGCCGCGCAGCTGGGATCTGGCGCGCAAGCAGGAATACTACGACTGGGCCGCGGCCGTGGTCGCCGGCTGCCGCGGCGTCAATGCCGCGCTGGAAGCGGCTTTCGACCAGGCGTTTGCGGCCCGCCATCAGCTGACCGAGAAGGAACCGGGGTGCAAGGACCCCTAGTGTCCTGATTCCGAAGTTCGCTGCCAGGGCGTGACCCGCGCGCTTGCGAACTTCGAAATCGAGAAGGACACTAGATTCAATAGGTTGCGAGTGTAATTCAGATCGAGAAGGTCGCACACAACTTGCGGATTGGGCGATCGACCTTCTCGATCATCACACTCGAGCATTTTCCGGCCGGATGGAATCGGTCCGGCGGTTTGGAAAACGCGCGACCTGTTGAATAGTTGGAAACCGGAGGAGATCGCCATGAGCCTTGCCGCCCAGACCGCCGGCGCCGACCCGTCCCAGGGGATCGCCTATGTCGATGGCGCCTATGTGCCGCTCGCCGAGGCCGCGATCCCGATGACCGACCGCGGCTTCGTCCGGTCGGATGCGACCTATGACGTCGCCCATGTCTGGAAGGGGCGGTTCTTCCGCTTGCGCGACCATATCGACCGCTTCTTCGCCTCCATGGCGGGCCTGCGCATGGACCCGGGCCTGACCCAGGGGGAGATCGCGGCGATCGTCCACCGCTGCGTGGCCCTCAGCGGGCTCGAGGACAGCTACGTCCAGATGACCTGCACCCGCGGCGTGCCCGCCCCCGGCAATCGCGACCCGCGCGCCTGCGTCAACCGCTTCACCGCCTTCGCCCAGCCGTTCGTCTGGATCGCCAAGCCGGACCAGCAGGCGACCGGGGTCAGCATGATCGTCTCCTCCCACCAGCGCATCCCGCCGGAGGCGGTCGACCCGCGGATCAAGAACTTCCACTGGCTCGACCTCACCATGGGCACGCTCGAGGCGTATGACCGCGGGGCCCACATTCCGGTGCTGCCCGACCGCGACGGCAACGTGACGGAGGGCCCGGGCTTCAACCTGTTCGCGGTCAAGGGCCGGACCCTGGTGACACCGGAGCGCGGCGTGTTCGAGGGGATGACGCGGCGCACCGTGCTCGACCTCGCCCCCGATCTCCAGCTGAAGACGGAGGTCCGGGCGCTGCCGGTGCCGGAACTCCTGGCGGCGGAGGAGGTATTCGTGACCTCCACCGCCGGCGGGATCATGCCGGTGACGACGCTCGACGGGCGGGCGATCGGCGACGGCAAGCCCGGGCCGATCTCGCGCCTGGTGCACGAGGCCTACTGGCGCGCCCACGACGACGACCGCTGGTCGACCCCGGTCGACGACGCCAGTTGACGCCGCACGCCGGGGCCGTGCCGGCGAGGGTACTTACTTCCCGGTGAAGTTGGCTTTGCGCTTCTCGACGAAGGCGGCAACACCCTCGCGGTAGTCCTGGCGCCGGGCGCAGGACGCGAACATCTCGCCTTCCATCTGCAGCTGGCTTTCGAACTCGTTCTCCAGGCTGCGGTACATCAGCTTCTTCGCCTGGCCGTAGACGAAGGTCGGGCCGTTGGCGAGGCGATCGACCAGTTCCGCCGTCTTGGCGTCGAGTTCCGCTTCCGGCACGACGAAGTTGACGAGGCCCATGTCGGCCATCTGCTGGGCGGTGTAGCGGTCGCCCAGCAGCGTCATCTCCAGCGTGCGCTTGATGCCGATGGCGCGCGGCAGGTGGAAGCTGGAGGAGCCGTCCGGCGTGGTGCCGATATGGCAGTAGGCGAGCGTGAAGAAGGAGGTGTCGGCGGCGATGATCAGGTCGGCGGCGGCGGCGACCGAAACACCGGCCCCGGCGGCGGCCCCCTTGACCTTCGCGATCACCGGCTTCGCCATCCGGCGCATCGAGAACATGATCGGGTGCAGATCGTGGATGCGGTTGACGAAATACGCCTCCACCTCGTTGCCGCTGGCGTCCTTCAGGTACTCGTGCATGCCCTTGACGTCGCCGCCGGACATGAAGTGGTCGCCCGAGCCCTCGAGCACGACGCAGCGGATCGACTCGTCGTATTCCAGCTTGTGCAACTCGTCGCGCATCATCGAGCGCATTTCCATGGACAGCGCGTTGCGCGCCTCCGGCCGGTTCATCACGAGCGTCGCGACGGCGCCGTCGATTTTCACTTCGAGATCAGCCATTTGTTCCTCCCTGATTGGCGTCGGTTCTAAGGTGGAACCGACTTAGCGTGGTTTGGGCGGGCCTGTCGACGGTTCGCCACCGCGACGCTTGCGCCGGGTCGGGATCGAGCCGGGGCCGCCAGCGCGGGGCCTCGAGGCTTGGGGTCGCTTGCGCGATGTACCAATCGAAGGGGCGCGTGCGCGACCTGCCCAGCGGAGGGGCGCTTGCACGATGCACCCATTTGAGGGGCGCTTGCACGCCCTGGGCCCTTGGTCTAACTGAAGCGCCACTTCGTGGAACGACCCCAAAACGACGGATGAAGCCCATGGCGCGCAAGAAAATCGCCCTCATCGGTGCCGGCCAGATCGGCGGCACGCTGGCCCTCCTCGCCGGCCTCGCCAAGATGGGCGACGTCGTCATGTTCGACATCATGGGGGGCACCGCCGCCGGCAAGGCGCTGGACATCGCCGAAGCCGCCCCGGTCCTGGGCTTCGACGCCATCTATTCGGGCGGCGAAGACTATGGGGCGATCGCCGGCTCCGACGTCGTCATCGTCACTGCCGGCGTGCCACGCAAGCCGGGCATGAGCCGCGACGACCTGATCGGCACCAACCTCGGCGGCTATAA
>CAYNIS010000183.1:0-5959 GCA_964397055.1 uncultured Rhodospirillaceae bacterium
GTCAGGCGGCGGTCGCGGTGTTTGCCGTGGCCCTGGCGGCGACGCTCGCGATCGGTATCCTCGGCTTCATCGTCCAACTCCTGCTCGGGTCGATGACCGTCGCCGTCGTCTCGGCACTTCAGATGGACCCGAGGGCGGCATTCCAAATCGTGACCGTGTTTGCCGGCGGCTTCTTCGGCATGATCTTGGCGGCGACGGTTGCGGCGACCGTCGTCGCCCACTACCGCCATGTCCACGGTTCCTTCATGGACGGGGAGCTAGACCGGGTGATCGAAGAGTTCAGCTGACCGAGGATGTCATGAACACCGACAGCAGCCAGTTCGGGCCGCGCTTGATCGATGCGATCCAGGAAACCGCCCGCTTCCTGTTGGAGTACGGCGGCCTCATCGTGCCGTTCATCGTGATCGCCTTCGTCGCGCTGATGATCGGTACGGCCGCGCCCGGTTTCGGCCCGGCGGAGGTCGACCTCGGCCTCGGGCCGCTGGGCTACGCCATCGTCTGGCCGGTCAACTACTGGCTCCAGGTGGTCGTGAGCGTCGCCGTCGCCTCGCTGGTCGGACAGAGGGCCTATGGCTACCCGGTGTCGCTCGGCTTTGCCGCCGCCGTCTTGCGCCACCGCATGCTGATCATCGTCCAGATCTCTCTCCTGTTGGCCCTGCCGTCGCTGATGATGTCGCTGATCTGGGACACGCAGGAGCCGGAAACGGCGATCGCCGCCAACGCGCTGATCGCCGTCGCCCTGGTCATGACGCTGGTCTTCCTGTCCCTGATCGACCCGGTCATCGCGATGGAGGAGCGCGGGCTTGCGGGAACCCTGATGCGCACCTTGCGCTTCAGTTGGCAGGTGATCTGGATCGTGACGGTGATGACCGTGCTGCAGATGCTGCTGATATCCTGGGCCGCGTCCCTGATCGGCCCGCCGGAGCCAGAGACCGCGGCGGAGATCACCGCGCGACCGCTCGGCGTCATCGCCGCGATCAATGCGCTGGTGGCGGTGATGGCGGTCGTCAACGCGGCCTTCCTCGCCGTTCTCTATGTCCGTGTGCGCCAGGATCTCGACCCGCTGGACGCCCCGACGGCGGTCCAGCGCGTCGTCGACGACTTCGAATGACGACGGGCGATCCCGGGCCAGGGTTCATTACATCTCAGGTGATCTCGCCGGTCTTGTCGAACAGCTTGCGGTGCTCGAGGCGGGCGCGCAGATGCGTGTAGTAGCTGGTGAGGAAGGCCAGCGCTTCGTGCTCCGTCGTCGGCGGGAACGGGTAGTCGATCTTCGCGGCGATCTGCTGGGCGAGCGCGATCCTGAGATGCGGCACCTGCGGCCCACGGTCGAGGTGGAGGACCGCTTCGAGCTTCTCCAGGTGGGAAAGCTGGTAGCGCTCGACCTGTTCGGCGGTGAAGGTGATCTCCACCTTCTGGTCGGAAACCTCCTTCAACAGCTGCGGGCGGGCGTTCTCGATCACCACGGTGCCGGCGATCATGTCGCCGATGCGGGTACGATCGCGCGTCAGGATCGGCATCAGGATGAACAGGAACGCGGATGCCGCGGTGAACAGGCTGGCATAGCCGCCGGCGACCCCCATCTGGACCGCCGTCGTGATCGGCAGCCAGACCTCGATCTCGCGCGAGAGGTTGCGGGTGATCAGCGCCTTCGGCGTCAGGCGCCCGCCGGCGGCATCGACGACGCGCAGCCCCATCGCCCGCTTGCCCACCGTCTGCCCCTTCCAGGCAAGCTCCAAGCCGCAGAAATAGCCCAGGCTGCAGAAGCCGTAGGCAAGGATCAGGAGCGGCAGAAGGGCGTTTTCGGTATCGCCGATCGTCGTGAAGATCGCGATCAGGGCGATCGCCACGATCACGGCGATGACGATCGAGAGATCGATGATGAACGCCGTCGCCCGGATCGCGTGCTCGCCCAGCGTGATGGTCAGGGCAACCCCTTCGGGCGCCAGGACCTGGCGCTGGCGTCGCATCCGGCCGGGGTCTTCGTTGAACAGCAGGCTTTCAACGCTCATCGGGCGCGCCGCCGCTTGAGGCTGGGGGGCGTCGCGAAGTAGAGCGTCCAGAAGACCGCCGTGCCCGCAGCGATCGCGAAGCGCTGGGTGGTGTCGGTCACGGTCTGACGGAACATGCCTTCGATGACGCCGGCGATGACCAGCATCAGCATCGCGCCCAGCATCAGGACGGCGGCATCCTGCCCGCGTTTCACCAGGGCCGCCCGACGGCTGAGCTGGCCCGGGAACACCACGGCCTCGGCGAGCATCAGACCCGCTGCCAGGGCGAGCGAGATCGCGGTGAGTTCGGTGACGCCGTGGATCGAGAGCCAGGCGACGAACGGCAGGAGCAGGCCGTGGCTGTGATACCAGGCGAGAAAGGCGCCGAGGATGATCCCGTTGTAGAGGCCCATCAGCAGGGTCGGGATGCCGAGGGCGATGCCGGTGACGAAGCTCAACAGGCCGACCTTGATGTTGTGGACCATCAGGAAGGCGGAGAAGGTGAGGAGTTCCTCCGCCGACTGCTCGGACCCGGACGTGTCGAGCGGGGCCGGCAGATCGTTCGGATCGCTGGGGTCGAATTCATGCGCGTCGGCGAAATGCGCCGGCACCAGGTCCCGGAACATCTCCGGGTCCATCGCGATCAGGCGCCAGCCGATGAAGCCGCCGACCATCATGATCAGCCAGCCGGCGAGAATGTAGGCGCCGGCGGACCGCACGACCCGGGGCAGCTCGTCGAAGACGTAGAACCCGACGGTTTCGAGGAAGCGCTGGCGCGGGGCGTGGATCGCCGTGTGGGCGCGCAGCACAAGCTGTTCAAGGTAGGCGGTGAGATTGCGGTCGAGGGAGATGGCGCGCGCCACCGACAGGGAAGAGGCCGCCGTTCGGTAGAGCATCGGCAGGGCCATGAGCTCCGCGGCCGTCAAGGCGCGCACGCCCCCTTTCTCGATCCGCTCGAGCATGCCTTCGAGCGCCCGCCAGGCGGTTTCCCGCTCGCGCCGGAACTCGGCACTCTTAAGGTTCACCGTGGCCACGTCGTAGCACCGCCCTCGATACCGGGCCTGATCCCGCTAGCGCGTGTTCCAGCGATGTGGACCCACATCGCGGTTCGGAACTCGCGCCAACCAACTGAACCTGAGCATTTTCCGAACCGCCGGGCCGATTCCGTCCGGCTGGAAAATGCTCTAGGCGACCAGGCTAAAGCCGGTCCTGCTGTTTTATCCGGAGATAGGTGTTCAAAAGCTTGATCGAGAGATCGCCGGGGGCGACCTCCAGGCAATCGACGCCGATCCGTTCCAGCCGTTTCAGGACGACCGCCCGTTCGCGCACCAGGCCGCGGGTCACGACGACCCGGCCGGCATCGACCAGGTCCGAGGGCTCGGTCTCCTCGATCGCCTCCAGTCCGGGATCGCGGAAGGTGACGAAGACGACGAGGTGGCGCCGGCCGAGCCTGCCGATGTTCTCCACCAGGAGCTCGGCGGTGACGGTGTCGACGAAGTCGGTGAACACGACGACCAGTGCCCTGCGGGCCAGGCGGTTGGCGAGCTCGGCGATGGCGAGGGTGTAGTTGGTCTCGCTCTCGCTGTAGCCGATCTCTGCCGAGAAGTGCCGCAGGAGCTGCCAGCTGCCGATCGAGCGCTGTGGTTCGAGATAGAGGCGCATGGCGCTGTCGAAGGCGAACAGGCCGACGAGATCGCCGGTCGACAGGGCGAAGCGGCCCAGTGTCAGGCTGGCGCTGACGGCGTGGTCGAGGCGCGGGATGCCGTCGATCGGGTCGCTCATCAGCCGGCCTGAATCGATGGCGAAGATGACATGGTGGTTGCGTTCCGCGCGGAACTCCTTGGCCACCAGCTTGCCGTGCCGCGCCGAGCGCTTCCAGTCAACGAAGCGCAGGTCGTCGCCCTGCTGGTGGTCGCGCAGCGCTTCGAACTCCGCACCGTCGCCGCGCTCGGTCTGGGCCTTGGTGCCGAACATGGCGTTGCGCCAGACCAAGAGCAGCGAGGGCGCCGACGCCCCGGCGACATTGGGAATGACGCGGATCACCCCGTTGTCGACAGGCACCCGGCGGGTCGCCTGGATCAGTCCGAACGGCCCGGTCCAGCGCAGCCACAGGTGGCTGATCGTGACCTCGCCCCGTCGGCTCGGGGTGACCTCCAGCCGTGCGCGGGTCTGGCGCCGCGCATCCAGCGGCAACGAGATCGGCTCTGGCCGGGGGGCCGGGCCATCCCGATCATAGGTCGCGGAGACCCATTGGGTCGGTCCGCGGCCGAAGGCGGGAAAGGCGAGCGTGACATCCCCGGTTTCGCCGATGCCGAGGATCGAGGGTACCGAAATGCGCGGGATCAGGCGGCGCCCCGGCGGCGTCAGCACCGCATCGACGCCGATCAGGCCGAGGGTCGCGGCCAGGACGTTGAGCGCCAGCGTCCACAGGTCCGGATTGATCAGGGCCGCGGCTGCCCCGACCGGAACACCGCAGGCCACCAGGGCGATACCGCGGCGGGTCGGGGTCATCATCGGGGCGCGGCCCGCTTCTCGACGATTTCGGAGAGGATGCGGTCCGGCGTGATCCCCTCGATCTCGGCACCGGGCGAGGGCAGGATACGGTGCCGCAGGGCGGGCGCGATCAGCGCCTTGACGTCGTCCGGGATGACGTAGTCGCGCAGGTGGAGGGCGGCTCGGGCCCGGGCCGCCGTCGCGATCATCGCCGCGGCCCGGGTGGAGGCGCCGACGGACGTCATCGGGTGGTCGCGGGTATCGCGCACCAGATCGACGGTATAGGCGATCAGCTCGTCGGTCATGGTGATCGCCGCCGCGGTATCCCGAAGCATGTTGAGACGGGCGAGGTCGGCGATGCGCTCGATCGGGAAATCCTCGATCCGCGGGGAAAGCGCCCGGTTGCCGTGGCGCTGGACGACCTCTATCTCCTCCGCGCGCTCGGGAAACTCGACCAGGAGCTTGAACAGGAACCGGTCGAGCTGCGCTTCCGGCAGGGGGTAGGTCCCCTGCTGCTCGATCGGGTTCTGGGTCGCCACCACCATGAAGCCGTCGCCGAGCGGATAGTCGTGCCCGTCGATCGTGACGACCCGCTCGTTCATCGCCTGGAGCAGGGCGGCCTGCGTCTTCGGCGGGGCGCGGTTGATCTCGTCGGCGAGCAGGAACTGGGTGAAGATCGGCCCACGGGTCAGGGTGAACTCCCCGGACTTGAAGTCGAACAGGTTGGTGCCAAGGACGTCGCCAGGCATCAGGTCCGGGGTGAACTGGATGCGGCCGAAGGCGAGGTCGAGGGTCGCCGCAAGGGTGCGAACGATCAGCGTCTTGCCGGTGCCGGGCGGACCTTCGAGCAGGACATGGCCGTTGGCGAGCAGGCTGATCATAAGCTGCTCCAGGACCTGGTCCTGACCGATGACGACCTTCGCCAGTTCGTGACGTGCGCGATCGGCGATGCCGGTCAGGTCGCCGATGGTGGCTTTCGCCTTGGCCAGCCCGACAGGCGCCGATCCGGCGTCAGGCTGTCCGGCCACCGGTTCCAATGAAGCCATCGATCAACTCCTGTTCCCAACGACGGGTTGCCTCGATCCGGGCCATCGCCTCGGCATCTGACAGTTCGGCCTCGAGCAGTTCGGGTGGCGGGGTCGGCCCCACCACATCGGTCGACATGCTGAGGCTGCGCGCGCTGGCGCGGCTGTTCAGCCAGGCCAGCTGTTGTTCGTGGTCGAGCCCGTGGGGGGCGCCGAGCCGGTCGGCAAGATAGGCGACCGTGCCCCAGAAATAGCGCTGGGCGAGCGGCCCGGCATGGCCACCGGCCGCGACCAGGGCCGCACCGCTGTCGATCAGGGCGAGCTTGCCCGGCGGGGCGTCGTCGACGGCCGGTTCCGGCCGGCCGAACCGGCCGAGGCCTGGTGCGAGACGGTCAGGTCGCGGCCGCGGAGGCGCTCCATGAGGATGGAAACATTGAGTTCATCGCTGGC
>CAYNIS010000183.1:5969-7069 GCA_964397055.1 uncultured Rhodospirillaceae bacterium
CGGCCCACAGGACGACGGCGACCAGCGCCAGGACCTGGAGTGTGACGATCACCAGCGGAAACTCGAAAAGCGCCCACAGCGGGTTTCTGCCGCCGGCCGTGAGGCTGCCGGCCGCGACGACGTGGACATGTCCGGCGCTGCCGGCCATCAGCCGGAACAGCTCGATCGCGATCAGCGCGTTGTCGCCAGCCGCAAGGCCGTGGTTGGAGATCAGATCGGGATCCGCGAGGAACCACGAACGCGCCCAATTCTCGTCCCGGTAGCCAAGCAGGATCGAGCTGCCGCGGGCGACCACCGGGGTCATGCGGTCGGATGAAATCAACTGGGCGTTGGCGAGCGCCGGCGAGCGTGACTGATAGCGCACATACCAGGGGCCGCGCCCGCCGGAGAAGTCGAACTCCGTGGTTCCCCAGTCATCGAGGTAGAGGGCGTCCGTCAGGGTCGCGAGTGACGAATCGAGATGCAGTTGCGGGAACTGTTCGCTTTCCGACAGCCATCCCGGTTTCTGGTCGTCCTCCTCGCCCCGCCACTTCGGCAGCACGAACAGAACATCCGACCAGTCGGCGTCAACCCACGCAGCCTCGATCCGTCGGGCGTCGGACGGTCGGTCCATGACCACGACCATGAGGTCGGCACTGCGCGCACCGCGCACCGAGCCGGTCGTCGCGTCGAACCCGGCCTTGTCGAGGAGATCGACCAGGCCGGCATACCCGATTGCCGAGGTCGAGCGTGGCGTGGCGCGATGGTCCTGGCCCCAGTTGCCGCCGGTCATGCCTTCCTGATCGACCAGCAACGACGCCGCGAAGTTGAGCGTGCCGATGATCAGGATCGCGGCCATGACGCGGGCCGAAACCAGCGGGGACGCCCCGGCGCGCGCCTTGCGCTTGTCGGTCTTGGCAGCCGTGCCGTGGCTGGTGCTCATGCCGCCCCCCGCAGCGCCTTCAGAAGGTCGCCATGCTGTCGGCGCGCGGCCTGCCAGTCGTCGGCATCGGCCGGTCGCTGAGCCCAGCGCGTGCGTTCGACCGCGTCCACTAGCCGCTGGAAGAACGGCCGCACCGGATCGGCGATGCATTCCCGAAGGTGGTGACCATTGTCTATGG
>CAYNIS010000184.1:0-7066 GCA_964397055.1 uncultured Rhodospirillaceae bacterium
GTCGGCGGCCGAATTCAACTGGTTCGGCGGCGTCAGCGACCCGCGCCGCGGGGTGAAGGAGCCGGTCGGCAACGCGCTCAGCGTGCCGCAATCGGTGATCCTGGACCCGGCGATGACGCTGGCGACGCCGACGGACCTTCTCCTGTCGACCGGCATCAAGGCCGTCGATCACGCGGTCGAGCGGCTGTGTTCGGTGCGCCCGCAGCCGTTTTCGGACGCGACCGCGATACATGCCCTGAAGCTCCTCGCCCCCAACCTCCTGAAGGTGCGCGACCAGCCCGACGATATGGCCGCGCGCATGGATCTCCAGTTCGGCATGTGGCTGTCGATCTCGGGCCTCCAGGCCGGCGTGCCGCTCGGCGCCAGCCACGGCATCGGCCACGTCCTGGGCGCCCATGCCAAGGTGCCGCACGGGGTGACCAGCTGTGTCATGCTGCCGGCGGTGCTCGAATGGAACCTGCCGGCCAATCCGGCACAGCAGGCCATGGTCTCCGCCGCCATGGGCCAGCCGGAGACACCGGCCGCCCGCATCGTGCGCGACCTGGTGGCCAGCCTCGGCCAGCCCAACCGGCTGCGCGACGTCGGCGTGACCCGCGACGATTTCCAGCCGATCGCGGACAAGGCGCAGGACGATCACATGATCCACACCAACCCGCGCAAGGTCGGCGGGCCGGAGGGCATCAAGGAGATCCTGGAGATCGCCTGGTAGACCAGCGGCCCTGGTAGCCCGGCGGCAGCGGACGGAGCCGCTCAGAACTCCTTGCGCAGGCCGCCGGAAATCACCCACCGGTCGGTGAACTTGCGGCCCCGTTCGACCTCGCCGTCGACATAGGGCAGCCAGCCGTTCGGCAACACGAACAGCAGGCTTGAACCGAACCGGACGACCTTGTCGTCGACCGGGTCGCCCTCCAGCGAGAGCGCGGCCCCGGTCGGATCATCGACGAAGCGGACGGTCGATTCCGGCGCTTCGGAAACGAACAGCTTCTCGTACTCGGCGCGCACGGAGGGCACGACGACGCCGAAGCCGGTCGAAATCGCCCAGCTGGCACGCACGCCGAGCACACCGCCGAAGCTGACGTCGTCGGTCTCGTCGACTGCCAGGGCCAGGCCGCTGCCGCCGGATTCCGAATAACCGTCGACCTCGCTCGCGACGAAGGAGAGTCGGCCGTAGGGCCCCATGGTGAAGGTCTCGTAGGAGAAGTCATAGCCGGCACCGACACTGGCCGAATAGTTGAGGCCGCTGTTGTCCGCATTGGTGATGACGTTGGTCTGCGGCACCAGCCGGTTCGATTCCTGGAACACCACGGTTCGGGAGATGTCGTAGTCGGTATAGGCGATCGACGCCGTGGCCTCGACATAGGCCTGTTCGAACAGGTTCACGGTGGCGAACAGCGAGATGCCGTAGCTGTCGGAAATGGTCGAGCCTTCGGAGCCGAAGGGTTCGAAGTTGCGGGCGGCATCATCCGCATCGAATTCGAGGTCGAGCCGGTCATAGGTGAACAGCGCCCCGACGATCCAGTCATCGGTCACGCGATAGTCACCACCCGCCGCCAGAGAGACGATGGTCGAGTCCGACCCGCGTTCCAGGGCCGAGGCGTCGCGGTTGACGAAGGCCCCCTTGGCGGAGACGAGGGCCGAGAAACCGCTCGACTGGAACACCTCGCGCACCGTCTCGTTGCTGCCGGGCTCGTCCGGATCGCGGCGTTCCTCCAGCACCTTGGTCAGGGCTTCGATGCGCGCCTGGGCCTCACGCAGGGCCGCCTGGGTCGACCCCAGCCCCTGGGTCGGCACCAGCGAGCTTTCGCTGTCCCCGGAAACGTTGCCGGCACCATCGTCGGTCTCGTCGCAGCGATCCCGCAGTTCCCCGGTGGCACCGACGCAGCCGGCGAACAGGAAGTCCTGGAATGCTGCGTTCTGGGCCGCCGCGGACCGCGGGTGCAACGCCCCGACGGCAACGGCCAGCGCAAAGAGAAAAGCCAGCGGCATACCTGCCGCGGTCGTCCGAACGGTCATCATCGCCCCCACCCCAAAACCAGGCCGGTCGCTTCCCCAAGAGACCGGCAGTCAACCCGAGCCCGTGTTCTTTACCACTTCTAGCGCTGGCGCACGAA
The DNA here is from genome assembly GCA_964397055.1 of uncultured Rhodospirillaceae bacterium. Lineage (GTDB taxonomy): Bacteria > Pseudomonadota > Alphaproteobacteria > CAYNIS01 > CAYNIS01 > CAYNIS01. The sequence continues at coordinate 2,112 of CAYNIS010000184.1, forward strand.
CAGGAAGTCGCCAGCCTCGTGACCGGCATACCTCAGCGGTGCGTATTCCGGCACCTGATCGAAGCCCATGGCGGCGGCGGCCTGTTCCACCGCGGGCGCCAACTGGTCGAACAGTTCGGCCCCGGTGATAGCCCCCTGATTGCGCTCGAGCGCGTCGATCAGCGCGCGGGCGAACACCGGGTGGCCGTCGCCGCCGTTGTCCAGCACCGGGGCAATCCCGCCCGAGGTCATCACCACGCGGCTGCGCCGTTCGGTGAACTGTTCGAGCTTGGCCGCACGCGCGGCGGGATCCAGGGCCGGATCGACGAGGCTCAAGGCCCCCCGGCTCATGGTGCCGGAATAGCAGCTGTCGGCGATCACCAGCACATGGCCGGCCGGCATCGCGTTCAGCATGTCGGTGATCGCGATGTTGGAAACCCAGTTGGCGGGGTTGTCAGCCTCCGCGTCGACCGGCAGCCAATGGCCGCGATCGTTGATACGGTCGAGCTCGCCATGGCCGGCGTAGTAGATCAGGAGCCTGTCTTCCGGGCCGAACTGCTGGCGCAGCTCGTTCAGGGCCGACAAGACCTCGTACCGGCCCACGTCCTCCAGCAGGGTCACGCCGAAGCCGTAGCCCTGTTCCAGAACGCGGGCGACCACACGGGCGTCGTTGACCGCGGTGTCCAGGCTGATGACGTGATCATAGGCGTTGTTGCCGATGACCAGGGCATGGTTGCGGCCGGTCCCGAGGTCAGGCAGCGGGCCGGCGAGGGAGGCCTGCGGAGCCGTCGCCGCCGCCCCGCCCTCCGCGGAGCGCAGGCGCACATGCAATTCCCCGGTCTGGCCGGTGGCATCGCGCGCGGCAACGGTGATCTCGGCGAGGCTGGTGGCACCGTCGACGACCGCGCGGAACATCTGCCCGCCGATCAGTTCCTGGGTGGCGCCGTTGACGGTGACCTCCCGGATCGCCGCGTCGGCGTCGACCTGGCCGACGATCACCAGCCGTTCCGGGATGCGTCCCAGGCGGAAGCGCAGGTCGCCATTGCGGGTCTTGGTCACCTCCGGCTCGATGATCATGATTTCCGGCACCGGCCCGGCCTCGGACTCCGGGGCGGGTCGGCTCGGCGCCCCGACATCGAAATCGAGCCCGTCGATGCCGGCGGCCCGCCGGTACCACATGCGGGCCTGTTCCGGGTCGCGTGGCAGGCCGAGGCCGTTCTCGAAGATATGGCCGAGATTGAGCATCGCCGAGCGATTGCCCTGTTCCGCGGCCTTCAGGTACCAGACGGCGGCCGCCGCCGGGTCGGGGTCGAGGCCCAGCCCCTTCTCGAAGATCTCGCCGACATAGACCTGGGCCTCCGGATCGCCCTCTTCCGCGGCCGGCAGCCAGGTCTTGAGCGCGGTGCGATAGTCCGCCCGGTCATAGGCGACGTATTCGCCGCCGCGGATCGCACAGTCACGGGCCGACGTCTTGATCGCCCGCCGGGCCGCGACATAGGTCATGCGGGTGCCGAGCTGGCGCACCTGACCCGGCAGCAGGCAGTCGACCACCAGGAATTCGTCGCCCGCCGCGTCCTGCGCCGGGGTGGGCCCCGTCCAGGCCGCCAATATCAAGACCACGGCGCCGACAAGAACGAACCAGCGACCAGACCCCATCATCTTCCTCCCGATTTCTCCCGCCACCCGGTGGAGGTACACCGCTCGAAACACTATGGTACCGCGTCGTTTCCCGATTCCGACATGTGCCTGGGGGCTCACGTCGACAGGGTCGCGAATGTCGGAACCAAACGACCAGCGCGTGTTCCAGCGATGTGGAGCCACATCGCGGTTCGGAACGCGCGCCAACCAATCGAAACTGAGCGTTTTCCGAACCGCCGGGCCGATTCCGGTCGGCCGGAAAATGCTCTGGCGCAAATCCCGAGCGGACTGGATCAGTCCGCGACGACGATTTGCGCGTCACCCTGCCCCTTCGCCGCCGACGATCGCCCGGAGGTCCGGGCGTCGGCTGCGGTCCGACCGACCGAGCCGGCGTCGGACGTAGTCGAAGATCTCCTCCGCAACGTTGACGTCGTTGCACTCCTCGATGCCCTTGAAGCCGGGCGAGGAGTTGACCTCCGAAATCTTGAAACCGTCGCCGTCGAACAGAAGGTCGACGCCGGCGATGTCGATGCCCATCAGGCGAGCACTTTCCAGCGCCAGCCACTCCACCTCCCGGTTGACCTGGAACGGCTTGACCGAGCCGCCGCGCGAGAAGTTGGCCTTGAAACTGTCGCCGCCGGCAATGCGTTCCATCGCCCCGATCACCCGGCCGCCGACGACGATCACCCGGACGTCGCGGCCGCGGCTGCCGGCGATGAATTCCTGGAAGATGATGTTGTAGGTCGGGTTGACCTGCCCGATCAGTTCCATGAGGTCGAGGAAGCTCTGCTTGTTCTCGGACAGGAAGACCCCCTTGCCGAGCGATCCGGACAACGTTTTCACCACGACCGGGAAGCCCAGGTACTGTTCGACGAAGCTGACGTCGACCGGATACTTGGCGAGCATCGTCTTCGGGATCGGCAGGTTGTTCTGGACGAGGATCTGGTGGGTGTAGAGCTTGTCCTTGACCGTTTCGATCGCCCGGGACGAATTCGTCGTCAGGACGTTCAGCCGTTCGAACTGGCGGATCAGCGACAGCGCGAAATAGGTCGTGCCGGACCCCATGCGGGGCAGGAAAATCTCCGGCAGCGGCACGTTCTGGCCGTCGACGATGATCGACTGTTCGTCCTCCCGGGTGACCACGATGTCGAACTGGCTCGGGCTGTAGATCGAAATCTCGATGCCCTTCTCGGCCCCGACCTCGGTCAGGCGGCGCACCTCATAGGCGCCGGCCTGCTGCAGTTTCGGGTCGTCGGTGAACAGTACCCATGCACGCATGACCGGTCCCCTTGAATGCCGCGAATGACATCTGTTGACTTCGGGCGCCTCGACCGCGCGGCGTCAAGTCATGCGCGCGATCGACGTCTTTGGCGCGGACACACTAGCACGAGATGGGGCGACACGGCGTGGATCGAATGGCCGGTGAAGACTATGTGGACGACCCGGGCCGCGCGGCGGAGCCCCTGACCCCCGTCGTGCTGTCGGGCCGGCACGTCCGCCTGGAGCCGATGCGCGCCGATCATCTGCCGGCACTCTTGGCCGCCCACGACCCGCCGGACCTGACCCGATGGTTCCCGGAACCGCTCGATGGCGTCGATGCCATGCGCCGCTGGATCGATGTCGCCCTCGCCGCCCAGGCGCGCGGCACCCAGTTGCCCTTCGTCCAGATCGAGCCCGCGAGCGGGACCGTGGTCGGCGCCACCCGCCTCGGCAACGCCCGGCTGAAGAACCGCAGGATCGAGCTCGGCTGGACCTGGATCGCCCCGGCCCGGCAGCGCGGCCCGGTCAATTCGGAAGCCAAGCGCCTGCTCCTCGCCCATGCCTTCGACCGGCTCGGCATGATCCGGGTCGAGCTGAAGTGCGATCGCCTGAACGAGGCGTCGCGGCGGGCGATCCGGGCCCTCGGCGCGAAGGAGGAGGGGGTCCTTCGCCATCACATCATCTGTGCCGACGGGCGCCTGCGCGACAGCGTCTATTTCTCCGTCGTCGCCACCGACTGGCCAACCGTCCGCACGCATCTCGACGCCCGGATCGCGCGTCTGACGGCCGCACCCTGACCGTTCGGAGAGGACGGCCTTAGCCGAATACCCACGTGATTTCCGGGTGATTAACTTCATACTCGACAGCTTCTGACCTCTCGTGAGCAGAAAGCTGGTCCGGTGTACTTGGCGACCGAAGTGGAACTGGTGGACCTGGAAGAGCCGGGCGCGGAGGCGACGGAGAGCTTGGCGCGGGTGGAGGCGGGCCACCTCGATCTTGCCATAGCCGACGTGGCGCTCGCCGAACTGGCCGAGGAACTTCTTGCGGACTTCGAGCTGTCAGCGGCGAGCGAAAACGTCCGGCTGGCGAGCCACGTTCCGGCGGACACCATCGTGCGCGCGGACCCCCGGCGGCTGCGCCAGATGCTGATCAACGTCATCGGCAACGCCGTCAGCTTCTCCGCCGGCGGCTCGGTCCGGGTGCGGGCCAGCGACCGGGAAGACGAGATCGATGTCGAGGTCACCGACACCGGCATCGGCATGTCGCAGGACGATGTCGAGACCGCTCTCAGGCCGTTCGGGCAGGTTGACAATCGGGCCTATCAGCGCCGCCACCAGGGCACCGGGCTGGGCCTGCCCCTGGTCGACCGGCTGATCCGTCTCCACGGCGGGCGGATCGAGATCGAGAGCACGCCCGGGGCGGGGACGACCGTCCATCTCCTCTTCCCCCGGTCGACGGCGGAGGAGACGCCGCCGGCTGCCCGGCCTGATCAGGCGCTGAAGAGCGTGGCAGGCCAGTAGCCGAGGGCGGCCGACCGACGGACCCACGCTGCCGCCTGCTCGCCATCGCCGGCCTGTCGCGCAAGGCGGGCGAGGTTGAAGGCGGCCTCCGCACTGCCCAGGGACGCCGCCTGCTGAAAGCTGGTCTCGGCAGCCTCCCGGCTCTCACGTGTCGCGATGCCGAGTTCCTGGAAAGCGCCGACATTGTTGAGGGCCGCCGCGTGGTCGCTGCCCGCCGCGGCACGGTAGAGGCGCAAGGCGAACTCCGGATCCTCGTGCACCGCCCAGCCCAGGTCATGGGCTACAGCCAGCCGGAAGACGCCCGGCGGATGGCGCTTGCGGGCCGCCCGGTCGAGATAGTCGATGGCGCGTGCCGGGTCCCGGACCACGCCGATACCGTGTTCGAACATGCGGGCGAGATTGACCATCGCCGCCGGTTCGCCATGTTCGGCGGCGCGATAGTACCAGCGATAGGCCCGCGCCCGATCCTCCGTGCGGCCGTCGCCGACCTCGTAGCGGGCGCCGATCGCGGTCTGAGCACCGGCATTGCCCTGCTCCGCCGCCTTCAGGTACCAGCCG
>CAYNIS010000185.1:0-6977 GCA_964397055.1 uncultured Rhodospirillaceae bacterium
GGCTTCGAGGCGATCCAGACCCTCACCGACGGCTCGGAAATCGCCGTCAGCCGCGGCGTTTCCGTGCTCGCGCGGTGGCCCGTCACGGTGGTTCCGGACGCCGCCCCGACGGTCACCTTCGACGACCGCCCCGGCCTGGTGCGCGAGGGCACCTTCACCATCGCCTACACGGCGGAGGACGACTACGGCCTCGACACCGTCGCCCTCGCCATCACCGCGACCGACGATGTCGTCGGCCTGCCCGATCTCGACCCGATCATGGTCGACCTGCCGCTTTCCGGCGTCCGCCCGCAGGTCTCCAGCTCGACCAGCTTCCACAACTTCACCGCCCATCCCTGGTCCGGGCTGCCGGTCCATGTCGAGCTCGCGGCGACCGACGACGCCGAACAAACCGGCCGGTCGGAACGGCTGACGATGACCCTGCCGGAACGGGTATTCAATCACCCGGTGGCCCAGGCGATCATCGCCCAGCGCAAGCGGATCATGCTCGACGGGCTGGACCAGCGCCGCGACATCGCGGTCAACCTGCTCGCCATCGCCAACCGCACCGGAACCTACAGCGGCGACCCGGTCGTCTTCCTCGGCCTGCGCTTCGCGGCGGTCCGGCTGGGCCGCTCCGAACCCGATCAGGCCGGGGTGGGAGAGGTCGTCAACCTGCTCTGGGAGCTGGCGTTGAGGCTGGAGGACGGCGGCCTGTCGCTCGCCCGCCGGGATCTGCGCGACGCGATCGAGGAGCTGCGCCAGGCCCTCGACGACCCGGATGCGACCGACGCCGAGCTCGACCGCCTGACCCAGGCGGTGGAACAGGCGATGCAGCGGCTGATGCAGGAGATGGCCCAGGATCTGGCCGAACGCCTCGCCCGGGGCGAGGACGTGCCGGAACTGCCGCCGGGCTTCGAGAACCAGATGATGGAGGTCCAGGATCTGTCCGAGATGATGGAGCAGATCCGCAACATGTCGGAGCTGGGAAGCCGGGAGGCCGCCCAGCAGATGCTCTCCCAGTTGCAGCAGATGATGGAGAACCTCTCCAGCCTGTCGTCGATGGAGATGACGCCCCAGCAGCAACAGGCGATGGAGGCGATCGGCGATCTCCAGGACCTGATCCAGGACCAGCAGCAATTGATGGACGAGACTTTCCGCCAGAGCCAGGAGGGTCAGGACAACCCGCTCGACAACTCGCCGCTCAGCGGCCTGCCGTTCAACATTCAGGAACAGCTGCGACGGTTCCGCGAGCAGCAGGAACAGCTGAGCCGCCGCCAACAGCAATCGGGCCAACAGCAATCAGGCCAACAGCAGCAGCAGGGTCAACAGCCGGGCGAGGGCGACCAGGAGGGCAGCGGGCCGAGTGCCGCCGATCAGGAAGCGCTGCGCCGCCGGCTCGGCGACATCATGCGCCAGCTGGGGGAGGCGACGGGCCAGGACATCCCCGAACAGCTCGGCCGGGCCGGGCAGTCGATGCGCCAGGCCGAGGGCGAACTGGGTGCCGGCCAGCCCGGCAGCGCCCTGCCGCACCAGGGGGAGGCCTTGGAACAGCTGCAGGAGGGCATGGGCAACATGGCCCAGCAGATGATGCAGCAGATGGGCATGGGCATGGGGGTGATGATGATGCCCGGCCGCGGCGAGCGGCGCGGTCCCAATCAGAACCGCCCGGGCGAGGATCCTTTCGGGCGCAATCCCGGCGATGACGGCGAGATCGACCGCACCGATTTCGAGCTGCCGAGCGAGATGGAGTTCCGCCGCGTGCGGGAGATCATGGACGAACTGCGCCGCCGCGCCGGCGAACGCTCGCGACCGGAGATCGAGCTCGACTACATCGACCGCCTGCTCCGCCAGTTCTGATCCGCTTCCGCCGTCACGCGGCTCGGGTCAAGCGGCTCGGATCAACGGGTGCGTGTCACTCGGTGCGGGCGGCGATCGTGTCGCCCAGCGCCTCGGCCACCGTCTGGAACAGCTCCGCCGGGGCGAACGGCTTGGCCAGCACCCGGTCGGTGATCCCTTCCAGGTCCTGGGCGCGCTGGCGTTCGGGGCCGTAGCTGGACATCAGGATGACCACGAGATCGGGGTGGCGCTTGGCGAGCACGAGGGCGAGTTCGATGCCGTCCATGCCGGGCATGATGATGTCGCTGATGACCAGGTCGAAGCGGGTGTCGGCCAGGAGTTCGAGGGCGGCGGGCCCGTCCTCCGCCTCCGTCACGGCGTGGTCCTGGGTGGCCAGCGTGCGGGCGATGAACCGGCGGATGGCGATGTCGTCGTCGACCACGAGAATGCGGGCCATGAGGGTCTCTCGCGATGCGCTCGATCGACCGGCCGCCCTGGACCCGCGACCGGGCCAGTCCGGTCAGTCGGTGAAGGTCAGGGTGAGGTTGTGCGGCTGGTCCGGCGGCGGGACCCATTCAGGCTCCGGCACGGGGATCATCAGGCGCAGGGTGGTCTCCCCCGCCGGGTCGATCTCGCGCGGCAGATCCGGGTTGGAGTCCGGCCGGATCGGCCAGGACCGGCTTTCCCCGTCGGCGCGGGTCAGCGTCGCCATCAGCGGCGGCACGGTCATCGGAGCGCTGGTCTCGTTGACGATCTTGAACGCGAAGTCGATCCCGGTCCGCTGTCCGGTGACCCAGTTCGGGGCCGCGTTGCGCACCAGGGCGAGCCCGGTGCCCGGCGGCGGGACCGAAATGCCGATGGTGTCGAACAGCAGGGCCGACGGCGGCCACGCCTTCACCATCGACACGCGGAAGGCGACGGTGCCGCCGATCAGAACGGCGAGGGCGGCGGCATAGGACATCCAGAAGCGCCGGCGCACGCGGCCGACCGCGGCCGCCACCTCCTCCGGCGAGGGCTGGTCGCGCTCGTCGCGCGGGACCACGCCCTCCGGGATCGGCTGGATGTCGTCCGGGGCGGGCAGGCCGAGGAGATCGTCGATCGCGTCCTGGTCGAAATCGTTGAGGGTCTCGTCCTCGGAAGCCGACGGCGGCGCGGCGGCCGGTTCCGTCTCCTTGGGCTTCTTCGCCTTCTTCTTCTTCTTGGGCGTCTTGGCCTGGGTCGCGTCATCGTCGGTGCGATCGATGCGCGCCTTGACGTTGCGCATCACGGCCGCCTCGTCGTCCGCCATCAGCGCGGGCGGCGGCGGCGGTGGGTCGGCTTCCAGGCTGTCGGGGGTCGCGCGCCACTGGTGCGCGCAGTTGTGACAGCGCATCTTGCGACCGCGCGGGCCGATCAGGCCCGGGTCGACCATGAAGCGTGTCGCACAGGACGGGCAGGTTACGATCATCCGCGTCCGAGATCCTGGGGTGGCGAGGCGCATCGGCCTTCATTTCGCCCCGTGACCGCGGTTATACGGGGAACGGTCCGCGACTCGCAAGTTTTTGCGGAGTCGCGGGTTTCTGGGAGAGACCGGGGGCGATGTCGAGTGCGGACGGCTGAGACGGATGCCTGAAACGAGTGACAGTGTCATCCGGTTCGAGCAGGTGGGCTTGCGCTACGGCACCGGGCCGGAGGTGCTGCGCGACATCTCGCTCGATCTGGAGCCTGGCTCGTTCCACTTCCTGACCGGCGCCAGCGGGGCCGGCAAGTCGTCCCTGCTGAAGCTGATGTATCTGGGCCACCGCCCGACCCGCGGCATCGTGTCCGTTTTCGGCCGCCCCCTGGGCCTGATGAGCCGGGAGGAACTGCCGCTGATGCGCCGGCGCATCGGGGTCGTGTTCCAGGATTTCCGCCTGCTCGACCACCTGTCGGCGTTCGACAACGTGGCCTTGCCGTTGCGCATCGCCGGGGTTGCCGAGAACGTGGTCCAGCGCAATGTCACCGAGCTTCTGGAGTGGGTGAAGCTCGGCGACTACGTGAAGGCGCGGCCGGCCACCCTCTCCGGCGGCCAGAAGCAGCGGGTGGCGATCGCGCGCGCGGTGATCAACCGGCCGAAGATCCTGCTGGCCGACGAGCCGACCGGCAATGTCGACGACCAGATCGCGGTGCGTCTTCTCTATCTTTTCGAGCAGCTCAACCAGTTCGGGACGGCGATCGTGATCGCGACCCACAACGAACAGATCACCCAGCGCTTCCGTCATCAGCGGCTGCACCTGACGGACGGCAGCCTGGTGCAGCTGCCGGCCGGCATCACCAGCCCCGCCGCCGTCGCGGCTGCCGCGGGTCCCGGGAAGACCGCGTGATGGTCGGCCGGCGCCCCCCGTCCGATCTGCCGCCGCTGAGCTTCGGGGATGCCGGTTTCCAGATCTGGATGATCGCGATGATGGCGTTCATCGCGACCGTCGCGATCTTTGCCGGGGGGGCGATGACGGCCCTCGCCGAACGCTGGGAACGGGGCCTTTCCGGCTCGATGACGGTCGAACTGCCGCCGGTCGACGGCGTGCCCCAGGCCGACGACGGCGTCGATGTCGCCGATGTCGTCGCCCTCCTGCGCGACTGGCCGGGGGTCGGCTCGGCGCGGGTCATCGACGATCGCCAGCTGGTCGAGCTCCTCGACCCCTGGCTCGGGCAGAGCCTGCCGGTGGCGGAGCTGCCGCTGCCGCGTCTGATCGACGTCACCGTCGCCGATCGCGCCAGCCTCGACCGCCAGCGGCTGGCCGCGGAGCTCGACCGCAAGGTGCCCGGAGCGGTCCTGAACGACCACGAGGCGTGGCTGGTCGAACTCGCCCGGCTGGCCTATGCGATCAGGTCCGGCACCTGGGCGCTGCTCGGCCTGGTGCTGGTCACTGCCGGCATCGTCATCGTCGCGGCCTGCCGGGCGCGCCTCGCCATCGACACGCAACAGGTGGAGATCCTGCATCTGATGGGGGCGACCGACCGGTACATCGCCCGGCAGTTCCAGGACCGGGCGTTCCAACTGGCCTTCCGCGGCGGGCTGATCGGGACCCTGGTCGCGGTCATCGGGGTCGCGCTGTTCTGGAGCATGATGACCGGCAGCGCGACCGCCCTGATCCCGGAGGTGCGCTTGACCTGGGCGGTCTGGGCTGGTGTCGTTCTGATGCCGCTGGCGACGGCACTCCTGGCTTTGATCGTCGCACGCCTGACGGTGATGCGCGCGCTTCGGCGGATGCTATGACGGTTCCGGTCCCTTCCATCGGCGGCGACGCTGCTTGCCACCGCGAGACTGTCGACCGCCTGCGCTGGCGTCGGCCGGTCGTCTGGGCCGCCGCCGCCCTCGCCACGGTCGTGGCCGGCTTCCTGAGCTTCCTCGCCGCCATCCCCGCGCCGACCTTGACCGCTCCCGCGCCGAACGCCGCCGCGTTGGCCCGTCCCACCGATGGCGTCGTGGTGCTGACCGGTGGCAGCCGGCGCATCGCCGAAGGGGTGCGGCTGATCAGCCTCGGCGTTGCCCACCGGCTGCTGATTTCCGGTGTCCATGAGGATGTCCGCCTGGACGACCTTCTGTCGGCGCCGATCGCCCGCAGGCTCGGCGGCCGGATCGACCTCGACTACCGGGCCGAGGACACCGAGGCCAATGCCGTCGAGACGGCGCGCTGGGTGCACCGCCACGGCTATCGTTCGGTGCGCGTCGTCACCTCCACCTATCATGTGCCACGGGCCCGCCTGGAACTCGCCGCCGCCCTCGGCGATATCGACATCGTGATGCATGCGGTCGCCCCCGATCGGGGCGAGCCGCCCGGCTTGCTGGTGCGGGAGTATCTGAAGTATGTGCTGGCCGCCGCGCGCCTGACCGCGGAGCGGCTCGGCGGCAGGCTCGACCGGCGCGGGGGCGGAGCGATGTCGCCGGCGATCTTGAGCCAGGCAGCCTCCCCGGATGCTGGCGGCTGGCCGGAGACGATGGCGGAATGACCGAACGGTTGCGCTCTGCCGCATTCGACGCGGCCTTCTACGCCTGGACGGTGGTCTGCTGCCTCGCCCTCATCTGGGCGCCCTTCGTCTTGAGCGAGCGCAAGGTGACCGCGATCGTGCGCTGGTATGCCGGCAGCATCGGCGTCATCGAACGCTGGGTCCTCGGTCTCGACCACCAGATCGTCGGGTGGGAGCGGCTGCCCGACCGTCCCTTCATCTTCGCGCCGAAGCATCAGTCGACCTGGGAGACGCTGAAGCTTCATCCCTGGTTCGGTGACCCGATCGTGGTGGTCAAGGAAGATCTGGTGAAGCTCCCGGTCTGGGGCTGGTTCGCCGCCCGCGGCGGGCTCGTCCCGATCGACCGCAGCGCCGGGCGGGCGGCCCTGCAGCGCATCCGGGCGGCGGCCGAGGCCGCGCGGGGGAGCCGGCGCGTGGTTGTCATCTTTCCCCAGGGCACCAGGGTTCCCGTCGGTGCGAGCGCGCCCTATCTGCCGGGGGTCGCCCTCATCTACAAGGAACTCGGCCTGCCGGTGGTACCGGTCGCGCTCAATTCCGGGCTTTTCTGGCCCAAGAGGGGCCTGCGCCGGCGCGGTACGGTGACGGTGGAGATACTGGACCCGATCGACGCCGGCCTGCCGCCGCGCGAGATGCTGAAGCGACTGGAAGCGGCGATCGAGCCGGTCGCAGACCGCCTCGCGGGGGGTGAGTGCCGCGCGGCCGTCGAGCGGAACCTGGAGGAACGCGTATCGTGAGCGAACCCGCCAAGACCGGCGGCCGTGGCCGCCGGCGCGCCTGGATCGCCGTCGGCGTGGTCGGCGTGCTCGTCGTCGCCTACTCGGCCTTCTGGGGGGTGACCGCCGCCCTGGTCGACAGCCTGTTCGCCGACTGGGTCGCCGCCCAACGGCGCGACGGCACGGATGTCGCCTACGGCGCGAAGTCGATCGGCGGCTTCCCGCTCGGCTTCAGGCTGACCCTCGACGATGTCACGGTGAACTTCGCCGATGGCACGGTGGCGACGGCCGACCGGCTGACGGCATCGGGGACGCCCTGGGCGATCACCCTGATCTCGGTCCCGGGTGTCGCGTCATCGGTGCCGCTGGTCGGCGATGGCGAGGTTGATTGGCGCGCCCCCGACGGGTTCCGCACGCGCTTCGCGGAGGCGCCGGGCCGGGCGCCGATCGCGGTCGCGG
>CAYNIS010000186.1:0-6971 GCA_964397055.1 uncultured Rhodospirillaceae bacterium
GAGCGGTCAAAACCGCCTTAAAACTCCGGAACAGACGCTTTCTTCAAAGTGTCCCATCGCCAAGCGGGCGGAGCCGACCTGGCCGCGTCCTCAGACGCCTTCCGGCATCGCCACGTCATAGTCGCGCATGAGCTGCCGGACGAGGTACTGGGTCGGGCTGCCCGGGCCGGAGGCAAGGACGGTGCCGTATTCCGCCGGATCGAAGCCGTCCTTTGCCGTCTCGACAGCACGCAGGAAGGCATCCAGGCGGTCGTCGTTGACGGCGAGAAACGCATACACCGCGATGTCCTGAGTGTTCTCGCCCTCCAGCAGGACGACGTAGCCGACACGCGGCGACCTGCCCTGGCGCGAGACCCGATAGCGCTGCGACCTCATGGCTACATCCCCATTCCCTGACCCAGCCGCTGGGTGTTCTTCGCCTTCGGTTCGACCGGCGCCCGATCCACCCCAGGCGATGCCGGCTCATCGTGTTCCTGGCAGGGCAGGGGCGGGTCGCTCGCCGACGCCTCGTTCTTGGTGAACAGGCGCGTCGCCGCATCCCGGATGTCGTTGAAGGCATTGATGACGGTGTTCTTCGCGACCGCCAGCAGCTTCATCGGTTCGGCCGTGACGAGGCCGATCAGCTTCATGTGCGGGGAGCTCTTGAACTTGATGTCGACGGCACTTTCATAGGCCTCGCCCAGGGAGGTCAGGCGATCGGTGCCGACCGCATCCGCGAACGGTGTGGGGTCCACCTCCGGATTGGGACCGCGCGTGTCCTGGTCGCGCAGCATGTCGATGAAGTCCTTGTTCATCGGACCCACCGGGTACTGCTCGGCGAAAGCGGACACCGCGAAGTAGGGCACCTGGACGCCGCGGAAGGTCTCCCCGCGCTGCTCCTTCAGGAACTTCGCGAGGTCCTTGACGGTGACCTTTTCCGGCCCGACCGCGTGCAGGATTTCGCCCTGGACGTCAGGGTTCTCCAGGAGCCGTGTGGTCTTGGCGAGGTCGTCAAGATGGACCGGTTGCAGGGTCTGCTTGCCGGAGCCGACGATCGGGATCACCGGCAGGGCGGTGGTCTCGTCGAACGACATCTCGTGGCCCCAGTCCTCTGCGGTGTAGACGATGTCGGGGCGAACCACCGTCCAGTTCAGGTCGGTCTGTGTTTCGAGATAGGCCTCCGCCTTCCGTTTGGAGGCCGGGTAGCCGTACTCGCCGGCCTCCGGCAGGCCCGCACCCATCGTCGAGATCTGGATGAAACGATCGACACCGGTTTCCTGGGCGGCCTCGGCGATCGCCTTGACCGGCTTGAAGTTGACGTTGTCGAAGGTCGCGCCGCGTTCCGGCATCTCCTCGATCACGCCGGCATTGTTGATGACGCCGGATACGTTGTGTTCCCGAAAGACGTCCGCCCAGAACTGGGAGGTGTGGGTCTCCTCCTTGCCGAAGTTGGCCTCGACCCAGGTGACCCGGGGATCGTCGGAGGTGCGTGCGCGCGAGGATGTCGCGACCACCCGATAGCCGTCGTCGAGGAGTTGCTGCATCAGGCGCTTGCCAACGAACCCGGTGGCCCCGGTCAGCACCACCGTCTTGCCGGCGCCGATGCTATCCGCCCCGAGATCGTCCTGGGTCAGATCGGTCACTCCAGTAGCCTCCGCTGTTACGCCGGGCAGGTGATACCGATCGGAGTGCCGTGGTCAGCACCCGCCTTCAAGAAGGGAAGCCCGGATTTTCAGAAAAGAAGGGCCGACGCGTCCCGCCGACGGCATCTTCCCTATCACAAGCCTGGATAAAACACCAGGGCTGGTGTGGGTATTCGGGCATTTTCAGGCCGGCCCGTAGCCTCCGCCACCTGGGGTTTCGACGACGAAGATGTCGCCCGCCTTCATCTCAACCGTATCGGTGGACGAAAGCGCCTGCACCGTGCCGTCGCTTCGTTCGACATAGGTGCGGCCGACCTCGCCCGGGGCTCCCCCCGCAACGCCAAAGGGCGGCACCTTGCGGTGGTTGGCGAGGATCGCCGCGGTCATGTCCTCCAGGAAGCGCACGCGGCGGATGGTGCCGTCCCCGCCCTTGTGCTTGCCGTCCCCGCCGGAGCCGGGGCGGATGCGGAAGTCCTCCAGCCGGACCGGGAAACGCCACTCGAACACCTCCGGATCGGTGAGGCGGGAGTTGGTCATGTGGGTATGGACCGCACTGGTGCCGTCGAAATCCGGTCCGGCGCCAGCGCCGCCGCAGATCGTCTCGTAGTACTGCACCCGGTCGTTGCCGAAGGTGAAGTTGTTCATCGTCCCCTGCGCCTGGGCGAGCACGCCGAGCGCGCCGTAGAGGGCGGAGGTCACCACCTGGGAGGTTTCGACGTTGCCGGCGACCACGGCGGCCGGGTAGCCGGGGGCGAGCATGGAGCCGTCGGGCACGACGATGTCCAGCGGCTCCAGGCAGCCGTCGTTGAGCGGGATGTCGTCGTCGACCAGGGTGCGGAAGACATAGAGGACGGCCGCCCGCGTCACCGCCGCCGGCGCGTTGAAGTTGGAGGAGAGCTGGGCCGAGGTGCCGGTGAAGTCGACCCTGGCCCGCCGTGCTTCCCGGTCGATGGAGATCGCGACCTGCACCTCCGCCCCGTTGTCGAGGGGCTGCACGAAGCTGCCGTCCGACAGGACGTCGAGGACCCGGCGCACCTGTTCGGCGGCGTTGGCCTTCACATGGCCCATATAGGCCTGGACGACGTTGAGCCCGAACTGGCCGACCATGCGCTTGAGTTCGGCCACCCCCTTGGCGTTGGCGGCCAACTGGGCCTTCAAGTCGCCCAGGTTCTGTACGACGTTGCGCACCGGATGCACCGCCCCCTCGAGGAGGGCGATCGTCGCCGCCTCCCGAAGCTCGCCGTTCTCGACCAGGAGGAAGTTGTCGATCAGGACGCCCTCTTCCTCGATCACCGTGCTGCCGGACGGCATCGAGCCCGGGGTGATGCCGCCGACGTCGGCGTGGTGCCCGCGCGAGGCGACGAAGAACAGCAGTTCCCCCGACCCGACACCCGCAGTTCCGCCGACCGCGTCGCCGAACACCGGCGTGATCACCGTGATATCGGGCAGGTGGGTACCGCCGTTGTAGGGGTCGTTCAGCATGTAGGTCTCGCCCGGCTTCATGGTGCCGCGCCGGCGTTCGATGATGGTCCGCACACTCTCGCCCATCGACCCCAGATGGACCGGCATGTGCGGGGCGTTGGCGATCAGGCCGCCGGCGGCGTCGAAGACGGCACAGGAGAAGTCGAGGCGTTCCTTGATGTTGACCGAATAGGCGGTGTTCTCGAGCACCACGCCCATCTGCTCGGCGATCGACATGAAGAGGTTGTTGAAGACCTCCAGCATCACCGGGTCGACCGCGGTCCCGATCCGCTCGCGCCCGGCGATCGGCTGGACCCGGGTCATCACCAGGTGGTTCTTCAGCGTGACTTCGGCCCGCCAGCCGGGCTCGACCACGGTGGTTGCATTGGCGTCCTTCAGGATCGCCGGCCCGTCGACCACCGATCCCGGGGTCATCCGGTCCCGGTCATAGACCGGGGTCGCATGGTCGCTGCCGGCCATGTGGCAGGTGACGGTCTCAAGCGGTGGCGGCAGGACCCCCGTGGCGGTTGACGCCGCATGCTCCTCGATCGTGCCGGTCGAGCCGACGACCTCCGCCGAGATCGCCTCCACGATCAACGCCTTGTCCGGCATGGTGAACCCGTAGAGCTTCTCGTGCGCGCGGGCGAAATCGGCGCGCAGGTCGCCGATGGCGCCGAAATCGACGGCCAGCGCGGTGTCGGTGCCGGCATAGCGCAGATGGACCCGCGGGATCGCCTCGCAATCCCGGGGGCGGATGCCCTGCTTGAACATCTCCGCCCGGCACGGGGCTTCGAGTTCGGCCAGCCGGTCGTCGATCCAGGGCAGGAGCCCTTCGGTCAGTTCCGCTTCGACCGCCATCTCGCGCAGCGCCCGCGCGTCGGCCAGACCCATGCCATAGGCGGACAGGACGCCGGCATAGGGGTGGATCAGGACCCGGGTCATGCCCAGCGTGTCGGCGACCAGGCAGGCGTGCTGGCCGCCCGCACCGCCGAAGCTCGCCAGCGTGTACTGGGTTACGTCGTGGCCACGCTGGACCGAGATCTGCTTGATCGCGTTCGCCATGTTCTCGACCGCGATGCGCACGAAGCCCTCCGCCACCTCGATCGCAGTGCGCTCGGCCCCGGTTGTGCGGCTGATCTCCCGGGCGAGGTCCTCGAACTTCTCGCGCACCACCGCCTCGTCCAGCGGCTGGTCGGCATGGGGGCCGAACACCGCCGGGAAGAATGCGCCCTGGAGCTTGCCCAGCATGACGTTGGCGTCGGTGACGGTCAGCGGCCCACCCCGGCGATAGCAGGCCGGCCCGGGATTGGCGCCGGCGCTGCCGGGGCCGGCGCGGAAGCGGGCCCCGTCGAACATCAGGATCGACCCGCCGCCCGCCGCGACCGTATGTATCTGCAGCATTGGTGCCTGGATGCGCACGCCGGCGACCTGGGTGTCGAAGGTCCGCTCATACTCGCCGTCGTAATGGGCGACGTCGGTCGAGGTCCCGCCCATGTCGAAGGAGATGATGTGTTCGAACCCGGCCATCGCCGCGGTGCGGGCCGCGCCCACGATGCCGCCGGCGGGGCCGGAGAGGATGCTGTCCTTGCCCCGGAAGAGGTGGGCGTCGGTCAGGCCGCCGTTGGACTGCATGAACATCAGCTTCGGCCGGTTGCCGCCGGTGCCGATGGCCCCAAGCTCGCCCGCGACCTGGTCGACATAGCGGCGCAGGAGCGGCGACAGGTACGCGTCGACCACGGTGGTATCGCCACGCGCCACCATCTTCATCAGGGGGCTGACCTCGTGGCTCGCCGAGATCTGGGGGAAGCCGATTTCCCGCGCGATGGCGGCCACGGCCTGCTCATGTTCCGGATAGCGGTAGCCGTGCAGGAAGACGATCGCCACTGCCTCGATCCCGTCGGCACGCAGTTCCTTCAGGAGGGTACGGGCGGCGTCCTCGTCCAGCGGGCGGATGACCTCGCCCACCGCGGACACGCGTTCCGGTATCTCCGCGACCCGGCGGTAGAGCATTTCCGGCAGGACGATGTTGCGCGCGAAGATGTCCGGCCGGGCCTGGTAGCCGATGCGCAACTGGTCGCCGAGGCCGGCGGTGGTGACCAGGGCGGTTGCCACCCCCTTTCGTTCCAGGAGCGCGTTGGTGCCGACCGTGGTCCCCATCTTGACCACGCGGATCGCCTCTTCCGGGATCGGCTCGCCGGGGCCGAGGCCGATCAGGTCGCGGATGCCCTGGATCGCGGCGTCCTTGTAGTGCTCCGGGTTTTCCGACAACAGCTTGTGGGTGGTGAGCCCGCCGTCGGGCCGCTTGGCGACGATGTCGGTGAAGGTCCCGCCGCGGTCGATCCAGAACTGCCAGCGGTCGTCACCGGCCCCGTGGCGCCCCGAGAACACACCCTGCATCGCCGTTTCCCCTTGAACCCGTGCTCGTATCTCCAGGCGCCAAATCTACCGGAAACCCAAGGCCGGGTCATCGCCCCCGCAATGCAGCACCGCGCCGCCGTTTTCCCGGTCTGACGGTGGGGTCTTTCTTGATTTTCGTGCGTTTTTCGGATAGGTTAGTAGCATGGCTATCGGTCCTTTCACCGGCTTTGCGGCATTGCCGGATCAGCGTCCCCAGACGCTCCAGCCGCAAGCACCAGCCGACCCGGCGCAAAGCGCTGCCGCCCAGCAGGGGCAGGCGACGACGCCGGCCGTTGTTGCCGCGTCCGCGAGGCCGGACCAGCCGTCTCAGGGCCGCACCGGGACTGAGACGGGGCGAGACGCCGACCGGGACGCGAACGCCACGCGCGCTCGGACCGACGGCGCCCGCCGGGAGGTGGCACCCGAACGCGGCACCTTCCTCAACATCACCCTTTAGACCCTTCGAAGCGCGATCCCCGCTTCGGCGCTGACTTCGCCGATGATCGTCGCGCGGGCGTCGCCGGCGGCGACAAGGCGTTGCACGGCGGCGTCCGCCTGATCCGGCGCGACGGCCGCCAGCAGTCCGCCGGAGGTCTGCGGGTCGAACAACAGGCCGCGTCGGCCGGTCGCCCCGATGTCCTGAACCAGGTGCTGGGCGAAGGCCTCGTTCGACGGCGCCAGGCTGGAGCACAAGCCCCGTTCCAGGTGCGCGATGGCACCGGGCAGGGCGGGCAACCGGTCGGGGTCCAGGATGGCGCCGGCTTCGCCCAGCATGCCGATCAGATGGCCGATGACGCCGAAGCCGGTGACGTCGGTCATCGCGGTCGCACCGACGTCCTGAAGGACCCGGGCGGCATCTGCGTTGGAACGCAGCATGGACGCGACCGCACCATCGATCTCGTCGCCGCTCGCCTTGCCGCGCATCTCCGCCGCGAACAGCACGCCGATGCCAAGCGGTTTGGTCAGGATCAGCCGATCGCCTGGCCGCACCCCTGTCTTGGCGGTCAGCCGGTCCGGCGAAACCAGGCCGTTTACGGCGAAACCGAGCGCCAGTTCCGCCCCTTCGGAGGTGTGGCCGCCGACCAGGACGGCGCCGGCCCGCCGCACCTCCATGACAGCGCCGGACAGCAGTTGAAAGAGATCCTCTTCCAGCAGGCCTTCAGCCGCCCGGGGCAGGGTGACCAGGGCCTGGGCACTCGCCGGCTCCGCTCCCATCGCGAACAGGTCGGAGAGCGCATGAAGGGCGGCAACCCGTCCGAACAGCCAGGGATCGTCGATGATCGGTTTCAGCTGGTCGACCGACTGCACCAGCATCTTGTCATCCGGCACGCGGAGCACGGCGGCGTCGTCCATGCCCGCGAGGCCGAGGAGCACATGGTTCCCCCTTGCCGCATCGCGTGTATCGCCGATGCGGGCCAGGACCCGGGCGAGGACGGCACTTTCGACCTTCGCACCGCAGCCACCGCAGCGCATCGCTCCGTCGACGGCGGC
>CAYNIS010000187.1:0-6941 GCA_964397055.1 uncultured Rhodospirillaceae bacterium
GCCCTGGCCCTCTCCGGAGCTGCCGCCGGCGCCCTGGTCGCACTGGCCTTGCGCGGCTGGTTCTTGTACTCCCGCGGTATCGAGGCGCTGGGCCGCGGCGACGTCAAGCTGATGGCGGCGGGTGGCTTGTGGGTCGGGTTCGACGGCCTTGCGATCTGGTTCATTGCCGCCGGCAGCCTCGGGCTCGTTACGGGAATCGGGTGGCGCCTTGCCGGATGGGGGGCGCGATTCCCTTTCGGTCCGGGTCTCGCTGCCGGCATCCTCGTCGCCGTCGGGTTCCGTCTGACCGGGATTCGGCCGTTCTAGGTCGCCTGGATCCAGGGCGTACGTCCCGGTTGGGCACGTACGCTCCCTCCAATTCGCGATCCGACAAGCTCATTTCGCGGATTGAGCGGTTATGCAGCGCCTATCCGGCCATGGTCATTGGCGAGTGTGTGGCGCTTCCGCCATGGCGTTGCGCGAAGGCGACGGCGATTGGGAGTGTCCGTTCAGCAGCGTCTTTCCAGGCCCCAGGTTTCCAGGTCCCAGGCGGACGCTTAAGAGGCTTCGCGACAAGGCAAGCGTGACCCACGACAAGTAGGACGGGAGATTGACCTCATGTGCGCATCGGTTGAAAGCGCCGAGGCGCGGCGTGGCCAGGAAGGCTTCAGCCTCGTCGAACTGGCGATCGTTCTGATCATCATCGGCCTCATCGTCGGCGGTGTCCTGAAGGGCCAGGAGCTGATCGAGAGCGCCCGCGTGAACTCGGTCCAGACCCAGTTGAACGAGATCCGCGTCGCCAGCACCACCTTCCTCAACAAGTACGGCGACCTGCCGGGCGACATCCAGGCCACTGACGCAGGCCGGCTGCCGGGTGCGCCGAACTTCGGCGGCGACGGCAACGGTCGTGTCGATACCAGTGCCGGCACGCCGGAGAACGAGCGCCTGTCGACCGGGACCGACGTCACGGAAAGCACGGCGTTCTGGCAGCACCTGCGCCTCGCCGGCCTGATCGGCGGCGTCACCGAGAATTCCGGCAACCCGGGGGTGACGACAGGTAGCGAGGCATTGGCGAGCCGGGTCGGCGGCATCTATTCGATCCTGTTCGAAACCCGCAACGACAGCAGCGGCCACTGGATCCAGCTCGGCACCGAACCGTCGACGGCCGACGGCAACAATGACGACCCGATCCTGACCCCGAACCAGTTGCGCGGGATCGACGTCAAGTCGGACGACGGGGTTCCGACCAGCGGCAACATCGGCGGCTTCAACGCGACGACCGCCACCGACTGCGTGGACGCGACGACGACGCCGGACTCTTACGCCACCACCGGCGGTGATACCGTCAACTGCGCGGCGATCTTCAAGCTTTGACGGATGTCGGCACCTGACCGGTTGATACCGGCCGGGTGCCCGCTGCACTGGTTGCCTGTCCGACGGGCGGGGTTACTTTTCAGGGGTCGTTGGCGAAACGCCAACGACCCCTGTCGGCATTTGTGGTCCCGCTGCGCCGAACTGCGGTGATCACCGTAATGCTATCGCGTTCGATCGCGCCTAGATTGAAGGCAATAGTGGCGGACTCTCGGCGGCACGCCTTATCAGCCGCCTGGCGGAGCGAATGACATGTCCGGCGGACCGATCGACATGACAAGGCCGGCGACCAGCCGACGCGCGGGGCGCGAGGGCGGGCTCGCCCTCCTGATTGTCAGCGGCACCGTGATCCTGATCGGCGCGGCTGCTTTCGTCGGAGAGATCACGGCCGAGGACCAGCGGCGTCAGCGTCAGGAACGCGTCGTTACCGTGCGCCGGATCGACCGGGTCGAACAGGCCCTTTTGCAGTATGTCGAACGGACCGGCGCGCTGCCGTGCCCGGCGCGCGGCGATCAGGCCCTGCAGTCCGCCGCCGGTGGTGACGCGCTACCCCTCGCCGTCAATGGCCGGGCGTGCGACTACGCCGGGGCCTCGGTCGACGCGTCGGTCGGCGTGGTGCCGTGGCGCACGCTCGGCCTTGATCCCGAAGATGCCCTCGACGAATGGGGGCGGCGGATCAGCTATCGCGTCTATGACGGCGATCCGGCCGGGACACCGGTCTACGACGGCAGCCTCGTCCAGGCCAACGGCATGAATTTCGCCGCCTGCCTCGCCCTGATGGACGGGGAACTGACGCAGCAGGCGCTGGACGCCAGCAGCTGTTCGCAGATGGACCTCGCCGATCTCCAGTCGATGGAGACGGCAATGGCCGACATGTTCAACGATGTCGACGGCGACCCGTCGAACGGCCTGACAGGCGTCGATCCCACCCTCGGGCCGACCGACCCGAACTATGATGTCATCGGCATCGGGGCCGTGGTCGGTTTCTTCCAGAACCACGCGCTTCACGACATCGGCGCAACCGTTGTGATCGACACCCAGGACCCGGCTGGGACATGGGTCGACGACTACACGCCGGGCGAGCCGGGCCGCGGGGCCGGCGTCATCCTGATCAGCCATGGCGAGAACGGGCGCGGGGCCTGGACCCGGCAGGGGCAGGCATTCGTCGCGGCGACGTCCAGCGACGAGGTGGAAAACGCCGACGCGGACAGCGGCATCCCGTCCTTTATCGATCCCGGCTTCCAGGGGATCGAAGGCACCAACAGTTTCGACGACATCGTGCAGGCGCGGTCGGTCTACGATCTTGCCGCCAATGCCGGGCTGTTTCCGGACAGTACCGGCTTCGACCCCGACAATCCGTCGTCGAGCTGTGCCGAGGTCTTCCCGGTCATGCTCTGCAATCTGGTCCTCTTCAACAACAACGGCGGCGATCTCGACATCATCGCCCAGAACGAGGACTTCAGCGATTTCAACAAGGGCGGCACCGGCACTGAAGAGATCTCGTTCTCGACGGCGTCGGATGGCACCCAGATTCTGAATTTCGGCAACCCTATCGACGAAGACGGCGACGTCGTCGACATCGATCCGGACATCGGCGACACAATCGAACTGTCGACCGAACGCTCGGCCTGCGTTTTCATCAACCAGGCCTTGAGGTTCCGCGAGGAGACGATCCGCGCCTTCTGGGAGTTTCGCGTCTACGGCGATACCGACGATTCCGCCGACGGGTATGTCTTCACCCTGGTACCGGGGTCGACCCAGACCGAAGCCGGGCTGGTGCCCTGCGGCAACTCCAAGCAGGTCGGACGGTTCAGCCGATCCGACGAGCGCAACGGCCGCATTCCCGCCAACAGTGATGAGCCGGAACCCGGCGAGAGTCGACCGCTCCGACCGAACGGTTCCGATCTCGGCTTTGTCGGCGCCAAGCACGATCACTACAGCCAGTTCTCCACCTTCTCGATCCCGAAGATCGGCATCGAGTTCGACTTCTGGGACAGCGAGGGCTTCAACCGGCGCAACGACCCGTCCAACAACCATGTCGCCGTGGTCCGCGAGAACTCGGTCCTGCACGGCAGCACGTGGCCGACCGACTGCCCGTCGGACTTCGTCGAGCCGTCATCGAGCGATACCGCCTCCAACGAGTGCACCTACGACTGGACCCACCGCGACTGGCCGAAGACCAATCCGACCTGCGTCGGCATCGACGAAAGCACGGCTGACGGGGTGCGGGGCTGCATTGTCGGACCCAGCACGAACTGGCTGGAGGACCGTAACTTCGACGCGGACGCCGGCCCTGTCGAGGAGCCCTACCGGGTCCGCGTCGAGGCCCGCCGCGGCTGCGATTCAAGCTGTACGACCTGCGGCGATGCCGATAACGGCACCCACATGCATGTGAAAATGTGGATCGACTGCACCGACGGCAATTGCAGCGATGTGGAGCGCGACTACACGGCCGCGTTCGACGCCATGCCGAATGTGCGCACGCTCGACTACTGCGCCCTCGATCCCGGACAGGACGCCGGCAGCCCGGGCGACTTCGACACCGTCAAGCTGGGTTTCGCGGTCGGCACCGGCGGTTCCAACAGCGGTATCCAGGTGACCAACTTCGTCGCCGCCAACACCAACCTGCCACCGGTCATCACGATCCCGCCGGAATACCAGGAGGTCGACCGCATTCCGACCTATGACGGGTCGACGCCGCTGGCCTTCATGGCCGCCGACGCCACCGCCCCGCGCGGTGCGGTGACGCTGACCGATGCGGAGAACGACGCCCGCAACAGCGGTGCCGGCAACTATGACCTCGCCACCATCTGGGTACGCCGCCGGCAGGAAATCAGCTCGATCGATCGCCTGACGGGGGAGGTTGTCGTGGTCGACAGTGCGCCGACCAATGACGATGCCTTCGCGATCGATGCCACGGGCAAGTCATTCGGCTTGGCGGGTGACCGGATCGAGGTCGGGGTCAATCAGGTCGGCAGCTTTTCCCAGGTGAACGGCGAGTTCTTTGTGACCTTCACCGACGCCAACGGCACGGTGCCGACCACTGCCCTGATCAACGAGGTGCTGCAGTCGATCACCTTTGAGTATTCCGGCGCGGGCACGCCGGCCGGCCTCGTCCTCGACATCGAAGCCAACGACGGCGGCGGCGGGGCCACAGCGAGATCGCTCTCCAGTCTCGTGATCCTGTTCGATGCATCGAGTTGACCCACGGGCGTCGGACGCGGCGATTGCCCGCCGGCACCGATGGTCGGGCGGTGTGACCCTGGTTGAACTCGCGGTCGTGCTGACCGTGCTCGGCATCCTCCTGGGCGGCGCTCTTCGCATTCTCGCGGCCTATAGCGAAGCCCAGTTCGTCGAGATCACGCGCGGTCGCCTGGCCGCCGTCGAAGAGGCCCTGATCCTCTATGCGGCGCGCAACAAGCGTCTGCCCTGTCCGGCCGATGGCACCCTTGATGACGGCGACGCCGGCGATCAGCCCAATCTTGGTGTGGCGGTACCGACCGGCGCCGTGGATGACTGCACGATTGCGACGACAGCCAGCGTTGTGCCTTGGCGTGAACTCGGCATCCCGCGGGAGAACGCGCTTGACGCCTGGCGCCGCCGCATCACCTACCGCGTCTTCGACGGCACGACGGGCCTCACCCGTCAGGATGGCATCGACGCTTCCGACTGCCGGACGTCCGTGGATGATGACACGGCCCTCGGTGCCGATCCGTGCGTCAGCACCCGATCCGCAATCGCGTTCCTTTCCGGCAAGGGGTTCCAGGTCAACGACGACGGCGGAACGGCGATCATCGGTCCGGCCCTGCCGGAGCGCGGCGGCGGGGCTGCCTTCGTCCTCATCTCCCACGGTCCCGGCGGCTTTTGCGGCTACCTGCGCTCCGGCACCCGGCAGAACCAGGCGGGCGGATCGACCTGTGCGGTCAATGCCGGCAAGGACGAGAATGGTGACGGCGATGACGTTTTTGTCCTGTCCGAGTTCGCGGAAGCCGACGTCGATGCCTTCGACGATTTGCTGCGTGCGCCGACCGTTCACGAAATCGCCGACGGCGCAGAGCTGGGACCGCAATAGCGATGGCTGATCCGGCCAACCCGCGTCGGACGTTGCGGCTGCTCGTCTTCGCATCGCTGGCGATCGCAGGGCATGCGTCCGGCGTGGCGGCCCAGGACCGCCAGGCGGTCGTCTGGGACGTGACCGGCCGGTGCTTTCGCCTTGCCAGTGCCGATGCCGGCTCCTGTGGCCTGCGCTATGACGGCGGGCAACGCCGTTTCGAGGCCGTCGCGCCGGCGGCCGGCGAGACCCCTGCCGAGGAGGGGGTGTTCCCGCAGGATCTCGACCAGGTGATCGGCGGCGAAGAGGAAGAGATGCGCGAGCTTGCGCGCAACATCGGTGCCGACCGCTTGCAGGAAGTGGAAGCCCTCGCCAACCGGCTGTCCCAGTCCCTCCAGGGAGAGGCGGGCCTGCCAGCGCCGGGCGAGACGACCGATGATCCCGATCGGTAGGCTGCGATCGTCCCTGTTTTCACCTGGGCTGCTCGGAAGTTTCTATTTCGTGAATTCGGACGATCCCCTAGGATCGAGGAGCGGGGATGGCGTCGCGCGTCCGGTTGGACGGAGACGAGGGCGGCTGCGCCGTGACCGGATTCTCGGATCCTCCAGTGGCGGCTCATGAGCGTTCTCTACAAGGCACTTCAGCGGTCGCATGAGGCTCGGCAGGCGGGGGGCGGCGGCAAGGCGCCGGCCGCCGGTCTCGGGCCGGACGACACGGTGCCGGTCCGCTTCGCCGACCAGCCGACCGAGCCGTCGTCTTCCGTGCGCAACGGCGCGTCTACGGCCGATCTCGACATGGCGCATGTGCCGCGCCCGCTTGCCCGTCGGCGGTTGAAGCGGCGCCTCGGCCTCATGCTGCGTTTCGTGGTCCTGCCGGTCGTCGTCTTCTACGGCGCCTATGTCTACGACGAGACGTTCGTGCGCCTGCCCGGTGACCCGCCGCTTCCCAACCGACTGTTGCGAATGGCGACCGGTGCGGAAACCCTGTCTGAGCTCGGCGGGGCCGCACAGGCGGTGGTGAGCGGCACGATGGCCAGCGTCACCGGGGCCTATGATCGTCTTGTCGGCGGCTATAGCGACATCCCTGTCGATCAGGCGCGGCCGCGGCGCCCGGAAACCGTGGCGGAACCGGCAGCGACCGATCCGGATGAACCGGCCGCACCCGGATCCTCCCCGGCTGTAGTGGGTGGTGCAACCGGCGCTGACCCGACCGTCGCCATCGCGCCCGAGCCAGGCGCCGCCGGCCAGTTGGTCGACCCGGAGACGCGGGTGATGATCGACCGGCAGGTTCCGCCTCTGCCGATACCCTCGATCCTGGCCGACGTCGTCGAAGATCCTCAGCCGACCGCCGGCAACACGGCGGCCGCCGTCGCCGACCCATCTGTCCCGGATGAAGTCGGTTCGCCTGCCCGATCCACGGGCAGCCGACCGCCCGACCCGGCCGCCACCGTTGTGCTCGGCACCCTCGTCACCGACACGGCAGCCCCATCTGCGATCCCTGCCGCCCCGGAACCGCTGCCGGGGCCGGGCGTCGTTCGGGT
>CAYNIS010000188.1:0-6922 GCA_964397055.1 uncultured Rhodospirillaceae bacterium
GCGCCGTTTGCCCCACGGTGCCGGCGCAAGGTCGTGGCCCGCAGCCACCCTGCGACAAAGCGTCATTGTGCAGTGCAATATAGCCTCCGATCCGCTATTTATGCTGCATCGCACCAAAAGGGTGCGCCCACCCGGAACCGGAGGAAGGTCCATGTTCGAGAAGACGCCATTCATGTTCGATCCCGAAGCGATGCGGAAGTTCTTCAACGCCAACGACTTCACCAAGATGATGTCCGACGCGAAGATGCCGATGATGAACACCGACGCGCTGATGGCCGCGCAGGCCGCCAACATGGAAGCGTTCATGGAAGCCCAGGAGGCCGCCGCCGCCGGCTTCCAGGACATGTTCCGCCAGCAGGTCGCCCTCTACGAAGAAGCAATGGCCGAGGCGAAGAAGGCGATGGCCGACTTCG
The DNA here is from genome assembly GCA_964397055.1 of uncultured Rhodospirillaceae bacterium. Lineage (GTDB taxonomy): Bacteria > Pseudomonadota > Alphaproteobacteria > CAYNIS01 > CAYNIS01 > CAYNIS01. The sequence goes on from CAYNIS010000188.1 coordinate 414, forward strand.
ACCCCTCCAAGATGTCGCCGGACGCCGCCAAGGCGCAATCCGAGATGGTGCAGGGCGCCTACGAAAAGGCGATCCAGCACATGAACGAGCTGGCGACCACCGCCTCGATCCCCGCCATGTTGGCGCCAAGTGCGGTCTCGTAGGCGCGGCGCTGGATGTCGGTCGGCTGGCCGAGGAAATAGGTGCGCTCGTCCTCGATCGTGACCCCGTTCAGATGCGGCACGAAGATCGAGACGATGCCGTGGCCGGTTTCCATGCGCGCCCCGGCCTGGCGGCCGTCGCCATGGGGCGAGGCGGAGGACGGGCCGGACAGTGTGTAGAAGAAGAAGTTGAAGTGTTCCCCGGGGAAGCGCCGGCCCGCTTCCTCATAGGCGCGTGCCGCGACCCAATGGTCGAATTCGTGCACCAGCCGGCCCGGCTCCAGCCCGCTCCTGTAGACGTCGCGGACCCAGGCCATCAGGTCGCCGAGATCGGCCATGATCTTCAGCTCCTCCGGCTCCTTGACCCAGCGCAACTGGCGGAACGCGGCCGATGACGGCATGACGGTGATTTCCGGGAAGACGACCCGGGCGGCTTCCAAATGGTCGGCCCGCGCATCGACGCCGATCCGCCCGCGGGCCAGCTGAAGCGCGTCCAGCTGTTCGATCATCAGATCCGGGAAGCCCCGGGCGTTGCGCCGGTCCCCCTGGCCGAGCGGGAATTCCTGGTAGAGATGGACCTGATCGACCCACAGGCTGCCGCGGTTGCGCGCGAAGCCCAGATGCCCGGTGGAGAGCGCGTTCATGATCGCGACCGGCTCGCCACGGCGCGGCACCAGGAGGGCGATCGGCCGTTCCCAGGCCCGGACGTCGACGTGGAAATTCGTGTAGAACTGAAAGAAATCCTCGCCCATCACGACGACGCCCTCCAGCCCCTCGGCGTCCATCATCGCGTTGAGGGCGTCGCGCCGTGCCCGGTAAACCGCCTTGGTCAGGAATGCCATTGCCGCTGATCCATCCTTCTTCTGCCGAGTGCGCGTTAACCTTGAAAGCAGACGGGCCCATGCCGCAAGCCCGTGCGCGGGGCTGACCAGCGATGTGCGGCATTGCCGGGCTCATCGAACCGCCGGGGCGGACTTCCGAAGAGCTGCAAGCGATCGCCCGGGGCATGACGCGGGCGCTTGCCCGGCGCGGGCCGGACGGCGCCGATGTCTGGGTCGACGCCGAGGCCGGGGCGGCGTTCGGCCAGACCCGGCTCGCCATCGTCGACTTGAGCCATGCCGGCGACCAGCCGATGGCATCGTCCTGCGGCCGCTACCTCCTCACCTACAACGGGGAGGTCTACAACGCTGCCGACCTCCGGGCCGAACTGATCGCCGCCGGCCGCTCCTTCCGCGGCCATTCCGATACCGAGGCGGTGGTCGAGGCGATTGCCGAATGGGGCCTCGAGCCCGCGCTCGGCCGGTTCATCGGCATGTTCGCGTTCGGCCTCTGGGACCGTCAGACGCGGACCTTGAGGCTCGTCCGCGACCGCCTGGGCATCAAGCCGCTGGCCTTCGCGCGGCTGCCCGATGGCGGCGTCGTCTTCGCGTCCACCCTGGCCGCCCTGCCGGCCCATCCGGATTTCTCGCCGACGGTCGATCGGTCGGCTGCCGCTGCCTTCCTCGCCCGCGGCCATGTTCCCGCCCCGCAGGCGATCTGGTCGGGGGTCGAGAAGATCGCCCCGGGCATGATCGTCACCGTCGACGCCGCCGGGTCCATCGACCGACGGGTCTGGTGGGCGCTCGACGACGTGGTGTCGGCCGCGCGCGCCGATCCCTTCACCGGCAGCGATGCGCAAGCGATCGACATGTTGGAGGGATTGCTGGTCGACGCAGTCAGCCGGCGCCTGGTTTCCGACGTGCCGCTGGGGGCGTTCCTGTCCGGCGGGGTTGACAGCTCGACCGTCACGGCGCTCATGCAGAAGGCCTCCGCGGGGCCGGTCCGGACCTTCTCCATCGGCTTCGAGGAGGCGGACTTCAACGAGGCGCCGGAGGCCGCGGCGGTCGCCCGCCATCTCGGCACCGACCATACGGAGCTGATGGTGACCGCGGCCGAGGCCATGGCGCTGGTCCCGGACATCCCGGCGATCTTCGACGAGCCGTTTGCCGATGCCTCCCAGGTTCCGACCGCCCTCCTGTCCGCGCTGACCCGACGGCACGTGACCGTGGCCCTCTCCGGCGACGGCGGTGACGAGTTGTTCGCCGGCTACAACCGCCATCTCCAGGCGCGCCGGCTCGACCGCCTCGGCCGTGTTCCGCGACCCCTGCGCCAGGCCGCGGCCGGACTGATGACTGCGGTCCCGACCGCGGCGTGGGATGGGCTGGCGACCCTGCTTCCGGCGTCGCGGCGCCCGCGCCAGCTCGGCGAGAAGCTGCACAAGCTGGTGGATGTCCTGCCGCTCGCCGCCGACCAGGTCTACGACCGGCTGACCAGCCACTGGCCGGACCCGGCGGCCTTGATCGTCGATGCCGCGCCGGATGCGATCGCACCGTCCCGCCCGCCGGCGCTGGCCGATCCGGTCGACGCGATGCGCCACCGGGACATGCGCGGCTACCTGCCCGACGACATCCTGACCAAGGTCGACCGCGCGTCGATGGCGGCGTCGCTGGAAGCGCGGGTGCCGCTGCTCGACCACCGCGTCGTCGAATTCGCCTGGCGCCTGCCCGGGCATCTTCTGATCCGCGAGGGCCGGGGCAAATGGCTGTTGCGCCGGGTGCTCGACCGGCATGTGCCGGCCGCGCTCATCGACCGGCCGAAGTCCGGCTTCAGCGTCCCGGTCGACGCGTGGCTGCGCGGCCCGCTCAAGGCGTGGGCGGGCGACCTTCTGAGCCCCGATCGACTGAAGCGCCAGGGCCTCGTCGACCCGGGCCCGGTGGCCGCCGCCTGGGGACGCCACCAGGCCGGCAGGGGGGCGGAGGCCGGCCGGCTCTGGTGTGTCCTGATGCTGAGCCAATGGGTGGAGGCGAAAGCCTGAGGGTCAGGCGGCCTTCTGGAACAGGGCGTCGATGGCGCCGGCGGCCTCGTCGACCTTGGCGTCGCCCGCCTGCATCAGGCTGTCCGCCGCGATGATCGTCACGTCCTCAATGCCGATGAAGCCGAGCACGTGGCGCAGGTAGCCAGACGCGAAGTCGACCGCGCTGCCGACGGGAACACCGCCCGACGTCACCACGACATAGGCCTTCTTGCCCTCGAGCAGGCCGACCGGGCCGTTTTCGGTGTACTTGAACGTCTTGCGCGCGCGCGCGATCTGGTCGATCCACGCCTTCATCGCCGCCGGCACGCTGAAATTGTAGATCGGGGCGCCGATCACCAGGATATCCGCCGCCTTCACTTCCTCGACGAGCGCGTCGGAGCCGGCAAGCCGGGCCTTCTGCGCGTCGCTCCGGTCCTCTTCCGGGGTGAAGTTCGCCCCGATCCAGGCCTCGTCGACGAATTCGATACCGTGGACGAGGTCGCGGGTGGTGACGGACGCGATGCCGCCGCCCTCGGTCAGGCGGGTGATCAGGCGGTCGGTCAACTCTCGCGACTTCGAGCCGGCGTTGCGCATGCTGGCGTCGACGCGCAGCACGCGCGCCCCCGTCGGGGCGACGGTGGTGGCGGCGGCGACCGGCGGCAGGCCGCGATTGGCAGGAACCTGGCTGGACATTGGATGTGTCTCCTCTGGCTGATCTTGGTCGGGTGCGGCGCCTGCCGCCCCTGGTGTCTTCGGATAGGAAGATGGCGCAGGCCCAGGCGGTCGAGTACCAGCCGGTTCGCGATCCTATTGTTCGGTCTTTTGGAACGATGTGCCGAGGTTTGGTTAGATCAGCGTTGACTCAGACGCATAGACAGCCAATCTCCGCGCTTAGCCCGGGGCAACGAACCGTCGGGCGCCACCAGAGCCAAGGGGAGGCCTCCTAGACCATGCGCATCCTGACCAGCCTGACGGCGGCCGCGCTAACTGCCGGCCTGATGACGGCACCGGCCGCACCGGCCAAGGCCGAGACCAAAGACTTCATCCTGGCGACCGCGTCGACCGGCGGCACCTACTACCCGGTGGGTGTCGCGATCTCGACCCTGATCAAGGTCAAGCTGCAGCCGAGCGAAGGCATCAACGTCTCCGCGATCAACTCCGCCGGCTCCGGCGAGAACGTCAAGCTGATGCGCGAGGGCGAAGCCCAGTTCGCCATCCTTCAGGGCCTGTTCGGGCACTACGCCAAGACCGGCACCGGCCCGGTGGAGGCTGACGGCCCGCAGGACCACCTGCGGTCGATCACCATGCTGTGGCCGAACGTCGAACACTTCGTCGTGCTCGCCGACAAGGCGGAGACCGGCACGATCGCCGACATCGAGGGCCTGACCGGCGAGGCGATGTCGATGGGCCGCCGCAATTCCGGCACCATCGGGTCCAACCGCACCGTGCTCGGCAATCTCGGCATCGACATGGATGACGCCTACGAGCTCGTCTATCTCGGCTACGGCCCGTCCGCCGACGCCCTGCAGAACGGCCAGGTGGTCGGCATGTCGACCCCGGCCGGCCCGCCGGTCAGCGCCGTCACCCGCGCCTTCGCTTCCATGGGCGATCGCATCCGGATGCTGGAGTTCACCGACGAGCAGCTGGAAGCGGCCGACGGAGGCTTCGGCCTGTGGACGCGCTACGTCATCCCGGCCGGCACCTATCCGGGCGTCGACCAGGACATCAACACGATCGCCCAGCCGAACTTCCTCGCCGTGCATGCGGATGTCGACGAGGATACCGTCTACATGATCACCAAGACGCTCTTCGAAAACCTCGACTTCCTGGGCAACATCCATCGGGCGACCCAGTCGATGTCGCTGGAGGCGGCGCTCGGCGGCCTGCCGCTGCCGCTGCACCCGGGGGCCCTCCGCTATTTCGAGGAAGCCGGCGTCGACATCCCCAGCAACCTGCGCTGATCTCGATCCTCTGACGCCGGGCGACCGGCAGCCCTGGTGGCTGCCGGTCGGACCGCCTGGATACGCTTTCCGATGACTGCTGAAGTGACCGATCCGGACGCGCCCGGAACCGAACAGGGCGAGTTCGAGATCGCGATCCGCCCGACCGACGGCACCGTCGGCAAGATCGTTTTCTGGTATTCGGTCGCGGTCGCTCTCCTGCACCTCTACATGAACGCGCTCGGCGGGCTTCTGGTGAACGGGCTGGAAGCACTCGACATCCCGGTGCCGGGCCTCATGCGTACGCTGTCGCTGCCGCCGCCGCTTCTTCAGAACGCGCTCCATTTCGCCTGCTTCGCCCTTCTCGGCAGCTATCTCTACCCGATGGTGGCCCGGCTCGCGCGCAACCGGTCGCTGATGCTGGTCGACCTTGCGATCGGCCTGATCGGCGCTGTCGGCGCGATGTTCCTGATCCTGTCCGAAGACGCGATCTACGCGCGCGGCGTCACCCTGGAACAGCAGGACTGGATCGCCGGGATCCTGATGATCATCGCCGGGCTGGAGTTGGTGCGCCGGACCACCGGGTGGATCGTCCCGGTGCTCGTCGTCCTGGCGCTTTCCTATGCCACCTGGCTCGGGCCGGAGGTGCCCGGCATCTTCCGCTTCACCGGGCTGTCCGCGGAAACCATGCTGTTCCGCTCGGTCTTCGGGGATGACGGCAAGTTCGGCAACATCGCCGGCATCTCCTCCGGCGTGGTCATCATGTTCATCCTGTTCGGGGCGTTCCTGATCCGCTCCGGCGCCGGCGCCTTCATCGTCGCCTTCGCCGACGCCGTCGCCGGCCGGCTGGTCGGCGGGCCCGGCATGGTCGCGGTTCTCGCCTCCGGCCTCACCGGCACGATCTCCGGCTCGGCGGTCGCCAACACCGCCCAGACCGGCACCATCACCATTCCGCTGATGATCCGGGCCGGCTTCCCGCGCCGCTTCGCCGCGGGGGTCGAGGCCGCGGCATCGACCGGCGGGCAGATGATGCCGCCGATCATGGGGGCGGGTGCGTTCATCATGTCGACCTACACCCAGATTTCCTACACGACGATCGTCGCGGTGGCGGCCCTGCCGGCGGTCCTCTACTTCCTGTCGGTGACCTTTTACGTCCGGGTCGAAGCGCGCCGGAACGGCCTCCAGCCGTCGCCGACCGACGGGCAGAGTGTCTGGGGCGTCCTTGCCGGCGGCGGTCTCAGCTTCGTGCCACCGATCGCGGTCCTGATCGGCTGCCTTTTCGTCGGCTTCACGCCGACCTACGCCGCCGGCATCGCCATCCTGGCGGTGATCGCCTTCTCCTGGCTCGGGCCGGAACCGATGGGGCCGCGCGCCGTTGCCGAGGCGCTGGCGATGGGCACCCGCAACATGGCGACGACCGCGATCCTGCTCGTCGTCATCGGCCTCTTCGTCAACGTCATCCCGACCACCGGGCTCGGCAACACGCTCAGCCTGATGATCAGTGAATGGGCGGGCGGCAATCTCCTGATCGCGGTGATCCTGGTCGCCCTCGCGTCCCTCGTGCTCGGCCTCGGCCTGCCGGTGACGGCGGCCTAT
>CAYNIS010000189.1:0-6880 GCA_964397055.1 uncultured Rhodospirillaceae bacterium
GGACGTAGTACGCACCCTCGCCACCATGCCAGCGGCGGGCCGGCGACACCGCCAGCACCTTCTGGGCGAGGGCCGCGCCCGACAGCCACATCGGCACCATGCGCCTCAGAACGCCGATCTCCCCACCGCGCCCCTTGCCGGTGATGACCAGAACCGCCTTGGCCCCGTGTCGCCAGCTGCGGTCGATGAAATGGATCAACGCCGTTTCCGCTTGGGCCGCGGTCATGCCGTGGAGGTCGATGCGCGCCTCGATCGGCATGGTGCCCCGGCGCAGGCGCTGGTCGGTGCGCCGGTCGAGGCCGGGCGTCGCCACGGCCGCGCCGTCGACGACCAGGTGAACCGCGGGCGGACGCTTCGGCTGAGCGGCACGCGCCGGCGCCCGCGTCGGCGAAGGTGCGGCTGGTGCGGCGGGCGGCGCCGGTGCACCCGATGCCGGCGGTTCCGCGGGGTCGGGGAAAGCGTCCGGCGGAGGGGCTGGCGGAGTTTCTGGCGCGAGCGGCACGACATCGTGCGTCACGAGCCGCCACAGGCGGCGTTCCGCCTCGCTCGCCTCGCGCGGTTTCCTGCCGGCCATTTCTGGCTCCCGCCGGTGTGGCCTGACATCCGCCAGACCGTAGCCCATCAGACCGTAGCCCATCAGACCGTAGCCCATCAGACCGTAGCCCATCAGACCCTGGCCCGTCAGACCCTGGCCCGTCAGACCCTGGCCCGTCAGACCCTGGCCCATCAGACCTTAGCTGGTGTCCGACCCCGCGCGCGGCCAGTCGGGGCCGGCGCGGGTTCTCCATCGGACGCCGCACCGTCGACCAAAATGATGTGCAGCCGACGCGGGCCATGCGCCCCCAGTTCCAGCCGGCGTTCGATGTCGCCGGTGCGCGACGGGCCGGTCACCAGGTTGACCGTGCGCGGCAGCGGCTTGCCCTCCGCCTTGCAGTGGGCGCGCAGCCGGTCCCAGGCATCCTCGTAGGGGCCGACCATCTTCGACGCGTTCATCACGACGACGTGGTTCTCCGGCAGGAAATTCAGCGTCGACGGGTGATCGGGGCCGGATGTCATCATCAGGGTCCCGGTTTCCGCGATGCCGGCGAGGGCACCGGTGACGGAAACCTGATCCGGCTCCGCCGGCACGCCCTTCCTGATCTCCAGGGTCGGCACCTGATCCCACGGCGCCGCGCCGAGTTCGCCGTCGGGGGCCATCACCACCTGGCTCGGCAGGTTGTGACCCTTGAGGTAGTCGGCCAGCGCCTGCGGCACGTCGTTCAGGGTCTCGACCCGGGTCACGGTCGCATCGACACCGGTCGCCTTGTCGACGAACAGGTCGACCTGCTGGTCATGGGGCAAATCGGTCCTGTTCGGCACCAGGTTGCGCGGATGCTCGGCCAGCCGCCGTTCGACCATCTGGCGGCCGAGCGGCTCCAGCGCGTTGCGCCCGAGGGAAGACCGGATCGACTGCAGAACCTGGGCGCGGGCCTCTGCCGCGCGGGCACGATCGATCGCCATGACGCTCAACTCCTGCCGCGTTTGATCTGACGCTCACGCCAGAGCTGCTGGAAGGTCTTGCCCTCCGGCGCCGGCATGTCGCGGTGGCGGGTCCAGCCCTCCGCCAGCGGCAGGCTCGCGAACCTGCCATGGGTGCCGCCGAACCACCCAAGCCAGCCGACCGCGAAGGCCGACCACATCTGATAGGCCGCCGGGCGACGCGCGAAGAAGGCCCAGAGCGAGGTCGCCCAGCGAGCACCCTTCGGGCTGACGCCCTTGCGGTGCTCCTCCTCCCGCCAGTGGCGCATCATCTTCGGCAGCGGGATGCGCATCGGGCACACCTCCTCGCAGCGGCCGCAGAAGCTCGACGCGTTGGGCAGGTTGGCGCCCTTCTCGATGCCGATCAGCGCCGGCGTCAGCACCGCCCCGATCGGGCCGCCATAGACCCAGCCATAGGCGTGCCCGCCGACCGACTGATAGACCGGGCAATGGTTCATGCAAGCACCGCAGCGGATGCAGCGCAGGACATCCTGGAACTCCGTGCCCAACAGGGCACTGCGGCCGTTGTCGAGCAGGATGACGTGATACTGCTCCGGCCCGTCGGGGTCGTCCGGCCGCTTCGGCCCGGTCGACATGGTGGTATAGGCGGAGAACTCCTGCCCGGTCGCCGAGCGCGCCAGGATGCGCTCGATCGTCGTCGCGTCCTCCAGGGTGGGAACGATCTTCTCGATCGAGGCGAGGACGATGTGGACCTTGGGCAGAAGCTGGGTCAGGTCGCCGTTGCCCTCGTTCGTCACGATGATCGACGAACCGGTCTCGGCGACCAGGAAGTTCGCCCCGGTGATGCCGACATCCGCGTCGAGGTAGCGCTGGCGGAGCATCGAGCGCGCCTCCGCCACCATCGTGCTGGCCTCGTCCAGCTGGCGTTCCGGGTCGAGCTCGGTGTGGTGCTCGCGGAAGGTCTCCGCGACGTCCTCCTTGGTCAGGTGCAGGGCCGGCCCGATGATGTGGCTCGGCGGCTCCTGGCGCAGCTGGATGATGTATTCGCCAAGGTCGGTCTCGACCGGGGTGATGTTGTTGTCGGCGAGGAAGTCGTTGAGCGCGATCTCCTCGGAGATCATCGACTTGCCCTTGGTCACGGTCTGCGCCCGGTTGACCAGGCAGATCTCCAGGATCGCCTGACGCGCCTCCGCCGGGGTGCGGCACCAATGCACCTCGCCGCCGTGGCCGCGGACATTCTCCTCGAACCGTTCCAGGTAGAAGTCGAGGTTGGCGAGCGTGTGGTTCTTGATGTCGCGCGCCTGGTCGCGAAGCTGGTCGAATTCCGGCAGGCCCTCGACCACGCCCTGGCGCCGTTCCATCGAAATCTGGGTCATGCCCCCGAGCGCCTTTTGAAGGCGCTGGTTGACGAGGGCGCCCTTGGCGTTCTGCTTGAAGGCCTCGGTGGTCGGCTGCATGGCACGGAACCTCTGACGAGGAGAAGGAAGGACGGCGCGTCGGTGTCAGGACCGGCGCGGGGCGGCGGACTTCGGCTCGCCGATCGCGGCGGTTTCGGGCTTGCCGGCGAGGACCTCGGCGACGTGGCGGACCTCTACCTTGGACCCCATGCGCTTCAGCTTGCCGGCGATGTTGAGGAGACAGCCCATGTCCCCGGCGAGCAGCGTGTGGGCGCCGGTGTCGATCGCCGCTTGCGCCTTGTTAGTGACCATGCGGTCGGAGATGTCGGGGTACTTCACGCAGAAGGTGCCGCCGAACCCGCAGCAGGTCTCCGTATTCAGCATCTCCCGCCGGTCGACGCCGGGCATCGCGTCCAGGAGCTTGCGCGGCTGTTCCTTGATCTGCAACTCACGCAGCGACGAGCAACTGTCGTGGTAGGTGACCGAGCCGACGAAGGTGCTGTCGGTCGTCTCCAGCTTCAGGACGTCGGTCAGGAACGTCACCAGCTCATAGGTGCGCCGCGCCAGCTGATGGGCGCGCACCGCCCAGGACGGCTCGTCGTCGAACAGGGTCGCGTAGTGATGCTTGATCATGCCCGCACAGGACCCGGACGGCACCACGACGAAGTCGTAGCGTTCAAAGGCCGCGAACACCTGGCGCGCGATGCCGACCGCGGTCTTGCGGTCGCCCTGGTTATAGGCCGGCTGGCCGCAGCAGGTCTGGGCCCGGGGCACATCGACCATGCAGCCGTTACGCTCCAGGAGGTCGACACAGGACATGCCGACCGAGGGCCGGTAGAGATCGACAAGGCACGTGACGAACAGTGCCACCTGCAGCCGGGGGGCCGGCAGGGCCGAGGGGCCGGCGTCATCGCCGGGACCGGTTCCCGGGCTGGAAGCCGGACCGGAGGAAGGGGCGGCGGACATGCTGTTCCAATCGGAAGGGGCGGGCGCGGACTTGAACCTCTTGTTTGCCGTGCCAGGGCAGTCCCATGCAAGCGACCTGGCGGCAAGAAGGCCTGCGGCAAGGACGCCCGGGGATCGATCCTGGCACGGATCCCGGTCCCGATCGGCCGGCGCGGCTATCCCGATCCGGCGGTCGGATCGACACCCGCCGGCAGCAACAGCCAGTAGCGCCCCCGGCTCTTCATCACCCCGGCGCGCGCCTCCGCCCCGGCACCAGCACCCCAGAACACGTCCCCGCGCACCGGCCCGCGGATCGCACCGCCGGTATCCTGGGCGATCATCAGGCGGCGCCAGCGGGTCTCCAGCGCCAGCGGATCCTGAACGTCGACCCACATCGGCGCACCGAGCGGCAACAGGGAACGATCGATGGCGAGGCTCGCCTCCGGTGTCAGGACGACGTTCTGCGCACCGACCGGCCCGCCGCGGTCGAGCTCGCGGAAGAAGATGTAGGACGGGTTGAGGTGCATGAGCGGCTCGGCCTCGGCCGGGTTCGCCTCCATCCAGGCGCGGATCGTCTGGAGGGAAACAGTCTCCCGCGTCAGGACCTCGCGCCGGATCAGCTCTCGCCCGATGGCGAAATAGACATGCCCATTCTGACCGGCATAGCCGACGCGGATCGCCGACCCGTCGTCGAGGGCGACCTTCCCCGACCCCTGGATGTGCAGGAAGAACGCGTCGATCGGATCGTCGACCCAGACCAGCGGGCGCGCCCGATCGCCGAGGGCGCCGGCGTCGATCTCCGCCCGGGTCTCATAGGGGACGAGGCGGTTGCCCTCGATCCGGCCGGCGATGCGCTCGCCCTTGAGGCTGTCCCGAAAGCCGCCAAGCTCGACCGCGACCAGATCGGCCGGGCGCTGCAACAGCGGCACGGAGAACCGGTCGCTGCGCCGGCGCGAGCCCCGCAGTTCCGGTTCGAAATAGCCGGTGAAGAGACCCTCCGGATCGTCGTCGGCGGTGACCGTCCAGGGCTGGAAGGCGGCCTCGATCAGGGACCGCGCCGCACCCGCATCCGTCGGGCGAATGCCAAGCGTGGCACAGGCCGCGAGCCAGTCGCCGATCCGGCCGAAGCGCGGGTCGGGGCCGAGCGCGGCCCCCGGGTCTCGCCGCTCGAACACCCGGCACGACCGCTCGAACGCGTCGAAGGCCGGGCGCGGGTCGGCGCCGGCCCATCCCGGCATCTCGCCGAAGCCGGCGCGCGCGAGGTTCAGGACCGGCGCGCGCGGGGGCGGCTCCGGCACCGGTGCTGCCTGGGTGTCGGCCGGCCCGGGCGTTTCGGTCGGCGCCGGCGCCGGCTCCTGGCAGGCCGCCACCAGAAGCGCGATGAACGCGGCGAGCACGCCGCGCACGGGTGCCGAGCGGATCAAGACACCACCCGGGTCTCGACCACCTGCCAGGTCGGGTCGGCCGCACCGATCTGGCGGGCGAACACCCATTCGTCGGTGACCCGCTCGTGCTCGTCGAGGCTGCCCTCGACCACCTCGCCCTCGGCACCCCGGACGATCATTGCCTGGTCGGACACGAAGCGGACGGTGATCACCGCCCAGCCGTCCATCACCTCCGCGGTCGTGATCTCGGCGTCGTGGAAGGCCCGCACCACCGTCTCGATCGCCGTCCCCTCCGATTCGCGCCGCGCGATCTCTTCCTCGAAGACGCGGCGGAGGCTGGGGGCGACCAGCGACCGGAGCATCGACCGGTCACCTTCCGAAAACGCCCGCACCACGATCTCGAACGCTTCCTTCGCCCCGTCGAGGAAGGTTTCGGCGTCGAACGAGCGATCGGCCCGCTTGACGGCGTCGATCCCGTGATCGCCGCGCGGTTCCGGCTCCGCCCCGGCCGGGGCTTCCCGCCAGGTTTCGGCCGCCGTGCCGCTGGCATCCGGCGTCATGTCGTTGGCGGCCGTGAACGGGTTGGAGCGCGGCCGTTCGTGGCCGTGGCGCTTGCCCAGTTCCTTGCGCAGCTTGTGCACGAGGAACCCTGCGAGCACGAGGAGGACGAGCACCTCCAAGACGAAATTCTGATCATCCATTCCCGGTGTTCCTGCGTCCGCCGGCCGGACTGAACTGACGGCCGGCAGAACCGGCGACGTTCGCGTTCAAGGGCCATGCGGCCCCGTCGGGCGACATTGGCGACGATCGAGGCCCGAGCAAGGGCCGACACGATGCGTCGCCGGTGAGGGTGGTTGTTCGCAACCGGAGCGCCATGCTAGCTGACCTCGCCCGGGCTCGGCCACACCCGATGCGATCTGGCTTTCCCGCCGGGCACCAAGGTCCCCGCCGGAAAGCTCCCATTCTCCACGCGTGCAAGGGATCCCGACATCATGACCGATCAGACTCCGACCCCCGGTGGCGGCCAGGATGCCGGCGCCGATCCCAACCAGCCGACATTCCAGCTGCGTGCGCAGTATCTGAGGGATCTTTCCTACGAAAGTCCCAACCTGCCGCAAAGCCTGATCAATCAGTCGGGCCAGCAGCCACCGATCGCGATCGAACTGGAAACCGGGGCGAAGTCGGTCGCCCAGGACATGTACGAGGTCGGCCTGGTGATGAACATCAAGGCGGGCACCGAAGAGCAGGCGATGTTCCTGATCGAAATCAACTACGCCGGCCTGATCATGGCGCGGAACATCCCGATGGACCGGCTCGACCCGCTTCTGGGGATCGAGGGGCCGCGCATGCTCTACCCGTTCGTGCGCCACCTGATCCTGATGCTGACCCGCGAAGGCGGGTTCCCCGGCCTGTTCCTGCAGCCGATCGACTTCACCGAGGTCTATCGCCAGCGCCGCCAGCGCGCCCAGCAGGAAGCGGCCGCCGGCGGCGGGGAAGGCCAGCCGGCGCCGGGAGCAGCACCCAGCGGCTGACCAGAAATGGATTAGAGCCCGCTCCGGGCGGGCTCATCTTCCGTCACTCTTTCCTTTCCTGGAGAACATAAATAGATAGTGAAATAAGTTAGGCCGTGTGGACGAATTGACTCAGGTAGAGGTTTTGGGATTCCCGCACGGC
>CAYNIS010000190.1:0-5501 GCA_964397055.1 uncultured Rhodospirillaceae bacterium
GCCTACGACCTCGACAGTGAGCAGGCCCGGCGCACCGGCGAGCGCGCCGCCGGCATCGATCGCCTCGGCGCGATGCCGTTGATCGCGGAAATGGCGCCCTATCTCGCGGCGCTGGAGCGTGCCCAGCCGCTCTATCCCGGCTCCCCCTTGGTCGCGCTGGCCGGCCTGCGCCCGGACGACCGGCTGATCGCGGTCGAGAAACACGTCGAGGAAGCGGCCGCCCTGAGAGCGCGCGTCGGCGCCGACCCGCGCGCGGCGGTCCACGCCCGCGATGGGTACGAAGCGCTCGCCGCCTTCGCGCCACCACCCGCCGGCATGCCGCGTCGTGGCCTGATCCTGATCGACCCGCCCTACGAGGCGACCGACGAGGTCGAGCGGACCGTGACGACCGTTGCCCGCGCCCTCGGCCGCTGGCCGTCGCCGACGACGGTGGTCTGGTACCCGATCAAGGACCGGGTCCTTTCCTGGCGCCTCGCCGACGGGCTGGAGGGTCTGGGCCGGCCGCTTCTGACCGCCGAACTCACGACCGAAGCGGACGGCGACGGGCGCCGGTTGACCGGCTGCGGGCTCGCCATCGTCAATCGGCCCTGGCGGATCGAACAGCCGCTCGGTCGCCTGCTGGACGCACTCCGCCCGGCCCTCGCGACCGGTGACGGGGCCGCAAGCCGCCTTGTCTTGTCCGGCGAATAGCTGCTAGGCGGGACCACCGATGTCGTTCCAGGGCCCGCTCCTCTGGCTTGTGGCCGCCGCCGTGGTCGTGGCGGTCGCCCGCCAGTACTGGCGGCTGATGCGCGGGCCCGACAACCGCCGCCCCCCGCATGATGACCACCCCGACTGAACACCGCCAGATGAGCGCCAGCAGATGAACCCCACCAACGATCAAGCCGCCCTTCGCTACCTCTACGAGGAGCCGCCGCCGCGCGGCACCTGGCGGGAGGTCGCCCCCGGTCTTCGCTGGTTGCGCATCCCCCTGCCGTTCGCCCTCGACCACGTCAATCTCTGGCTTCTGGACGAGGGACCGGAAGGCTGGGCGCTGATCGACACCGGAGTCGCCAACGACGCGACCCGGGCCCTGTGGCAGGAGCTGTTCGAGACCGCCCTCGACGGCCGGCCGATTTCCCGCATGATCGCGACCCACTACCACCCGGACCATATCGGACTCGCCGGCTGGATGGTGGAACGCTGGGGCTGCCCCTTCGCGTCCAGCCGGACCGAATGGCTGGAAGCGCGGATGCTGACGCTCGACCAGCGGGAAGGCTCGACCATCGCCGGCGGACAGCAGAGCTTCTACCGGCGATGCGGGGCTCCGGAGTCGGTGCTGGCCGCCCTCGCCCAGCGCGGCCACGGCTATTCCCGCATCGTCTCGACCGTGCCGCGCCAGTTCGAGCGGCTGCGCGACGGCGATACGGTGCGCATCGGCCAGCGCAACTGGCAGATCATCACCGGCGGCGGCCACGCGCCGGAACAGGTCTGCTTCTATTCCCCGGACGACGGCATCTTCATCGCCGCCGACCATGTCCTGCCGCGGATCACGCCCAATGTCAGCGTGCACCATTGGGAGCCGGACGAGGACCCGCTCGCGGACTATGTCACCTCGCTCGAACGGCTGAAGGACCTGCCGGCGGAATGCCTGGTGCTGCCGTCCCACGGGCTGCCGTTCCGCTCACTCGGCATCCGCATCGACCAGCTTCTCGGCCACCATGACGTCCGGCTGGAGCAGACCTGGGACGCCTGCACCGAGGCCGCGACGGTGCACGACGTTTCGACCGCGCTGTTCAAGCGCGAGATGGATGCCCACCAGACTTCCTTCGCGATCGGGGAAACGCTTTCCCACCTCAACCATCTGTGGCGGCAGGGGACGATCGCCCGGGAGGAGCGGGCGGGCGAAGCCACGCTCTACAGGCAACGCTGAATTGCGGGGGCGAAGATGACTTAGATCAATGCCCCTGAACGGATCTGGGGTATTCTGTAGTCATCTTCTCTCTCCTCTTCGCTCTCTCCGTTAGGGAGGACCGGTGAAACGGCCCTCCCTTTTTGCTTTGGCGTCGACCGCCCCGGCACGCGCCACGATTGATGCAGGTCAATGCGCGGCCGGCCGGAACAGCGCTAGAGATGATCCCGTCATCCCCTTCTACTTGCCTGACTTCTGAAGCGGGGGGCCCAGCGGGTCCCCCGTCTTTTCTGTCGGGGCCGTTCTTGCCGGGCCTTCTCCTCATGCGGCTTGCGCAAGGCGGGAGGCCATGCCAGCACCTTCCCCCAACGAACGTCGGTCGGGAGGAATGAGCGATGAGCCGCAGCGAGAAGTTCGTCGGCACGATGCCGGTGCGCGAGCAGCACCAGTTCGACGTCGGCCGGCTCGAAGAGTGGATGAAGGCCAATGTCCCGGGGTTCCAGGGGCCGCTCCAGGTCGAGCAGTTCCGCGGCGGCCAGTCCAACCCGACCTTCCGGCTGACCGCCGGTGACGGCCACGGCTATGTCGTCCGCCGCAAGCCGCCGGGCGAGCTCTTGAAATCCGCGCATGCCGTCGACCGCGAATTCCGCGTGCTGTCGGCGCTGTACCCGACCGATGTGCCGGTCGCGAAGCCCCATGCCCTGTGCGAGGACCCGGACGTCATCGGCACCGATTTCTACGTCATGGACTTCGTTGAGGGCCGGGTGCTCTGGGACCTCGACCTGCCGGGTATGGAACCGGCCGAGCGTGCCGCGATCTGCGACGCCATGAACGACACCCTGGCGCGCATCCACCTGGTCGACCACCGCGCCGTCGGCCTCGGCGATTTCGGCCGGGAGGGCAACTACATCGCCCGCCAGATCGCGCGCTGGACCAAGCAGTACCAAGCGTCGATCGAGGAGCCGATCGAGGCCATGGAGAAGCTGATCGAGTGGCTGCCCAAGCATCTGCCCGACGGCGACGAGACCACCCTGGTCCACGGCGACTACCGCCTCGACAACATGATCCTGCACCCGACCGAACCGCGCGTGCTCGCCGTCATCGACTGGGAGATCTCGACCCTCGGCCACCCGCTCGCCGACCTCTCGTACAACTGCATGCTGTGGCACATCCGATCGAGCGTGGTCTCCGGTCTCGCCGGCCTCGATCTTGCCGGTCTCGGCATCCCGTCGGAGGAGGACTACGTCGCCGCCTATTGCCGGCGCACCGGGCGGGCGGGAATCGACAACTGGGAATACTATCTAGTCTTCAACATGTTCCGTCTCGCGGCGATCATGCAGGGCATCGCCGGCCGGGTGCGCCAGGGCACGGCGGCGAGCGAGCACGCGTCCGACCGGGGCGAGGAGGTCAAGACCATGTCGGCCCTGGCCTGGGAACGCGCGCAGAAGCTCACCGGCTGATAACCGACCGGCCGACAGGCCTTGTGATCGGGGAGGAACCTCCGATGAGGATCACCGACGTCACCGCCTTTCCCCTGTCCTTCCCGATTCCGGAGGACCGGCAGGTCACCCTCGGCATCGGCCGCGCGGTCAAGCGCGATGCGGTCTTGATCAAGGTCACCACCGACGAAGGCCTGACCGGCTGGGGGGAGGCGCACGCGGGGCGCGCCCCCGGTGCCATCGCCCAGCTGGTCAACACCTCGATCCGCCAGCTGGTCGTCGGGCGGCAGGCGACCGACACCAGCGGGGTCTGGGATGTCGTCTACAAGCGGCTGTTCGCCAGCCACGGCATGGGGGCCGCGACCTCCATCGCCCTCTCCGGCCTCGACCAGGCGTTGTGGGACATCCGCGGCAAGGCGGTCGGCTGGCCGCTCTACAAGCTCCTCGGCGGGGCCCTGAAGCCGATCAAGGCCTACGCCGGTGGTGTCTCGCTCGGCTTCCAGGAACCGGCCAAACTGGTCGAGGAAGCGAAATCGGTCCTCGCCGCCGGCTATCCCGCGCTGAAGCTCCGGGTCGGCGACACCCCGGCCAACGACATCGCCCGGGTCGAGTCGGTGCGGGAAGCCATCGGCGACGACATCGACATCCTGGTCGACGGCAATGCCAACTGCTCGCTCGCCCATGTCCGGCGGATCATGCCCGCCCTCGACGACTGTGCCGTCGGCTGGCTGGAGGAGCCGTTCGCGCCGACCGACTACCGCCTCTACCACGAGGCCGCGATGATCGGCGACACGCCGCTGGCGGCCGGCGAGAACCACTACACCCGCTTCGAGTTCCACCGCCTGGTCGAGGACGGCGACATCACCATCCTGCAGCCCGACCTCTCCAAGTCGGGCGGGGTCACCGAATGCTGGCGGATCGCGGCACTGGCCTCGGCCTGGAAGCTGGAGGTCAACCCGCACACCTCGCTCACGGCGCTCAACGTCGCGGCCACGCTCCACCTGATGTGCGCGATCGACAACGCCGGCTATTTCGAGGCGGAACTGAGCCGCCACAACCCCTTCCGTGACGAGATGATCGACTGGCAGCCGAAGGTGGCACCGGACGGCACGGTGACGCCGCCCGATGCCCCGGGCCTGGGGGTCGAAGTGGACGAGGCCCGGCTCGCCCGTTTCCCGGTGATCGACGGCCCCGGCTACGTCTAGATCCGAAGGGTGAGGCCGCCGTCGGCGACGAGGCCGTGGCCGGTGACGAACGCGCCGTCGTCGGACGCCAGGAACAGGACCGGGCGCGCCATGTCGATCGGGTAGCCGAGCCGGCGCAGGGCGGCCTTCTTCTCCCAGACCTCCCGGATGTAGTCCTGGTCGAAATTGGCCCGGGTCATGCCGGTGTAGATCGCCCCGGGCAGCAGGTAGTTGGCGGTGATGCCGAACTTGCCGAGTTCGAGCGCCAGGGTGTGGGTGAGGCCGGCGACGCCTGCCTTCGACGCGCAATAGGCGGACAGGCCGAAATCCGTGCCCTGGGCCATCACGCTGGCGACGTTGATGATGCGGCCCGCGGCACTTTCCTTCAGATGCGGGATCGCCGCGCGGCAGAGGCGCATCATCGCGGTCAGGTTGACCGAGAGCACGCGGTCCCACGCCTCGTCCGTCACCTCCCAGCACATCTCGCGACTGCTGACGCCGGCACAGTTGAAGACGATGTCGAGGCCGCCAAACGCCTCCACCGCCCGATCGACGATCGCCTGCGGAGCGCCGTCCTCGGTGATGTCCTGGGGCATCGCGATCACCTTCTCGTTCCCGGCATGGGCGGTCGCGATGGCACTCGACGGGACATCGACCGCCAGGACGCGGCAGCCCTCCTGGGTGAACAGCGTGGTGGTCGCTTCCCCGATGCCGCTGCCGGCTCCGGTGATGATGGCGCGGCGGTTTTCCAGGCGCATGGTCGTGGTTCCTCCCGATTTGACGTTGTTGTCGGTTGGGTCGATTGAACGACCCCAGCCGCGGTGACGTCAATCGAGAGGCCGGCCCGGCCGCTCCGAGCGCAAGGCTTGGCGCGCAACCGGGACCACGACCTCGTTCCGCCGCAGGAACGGCAGCGTGAACGGCGGATCGTAGAACAGCGACCGCGCATCCCCGGCGACCAGCCAGTCGGAGTGGGCGAGTGCCGCC
>CAYNIS010000190.1:5511-6879 GCA_964397055.1 uncultured Rhodospirillaceae bacterium
GGATCGCGGCCGGGGACGCGTTGCCAGAGAACCGGAGCGCGGCCAGGGTCTCGGCCGGTGCCGTGCCGACGCGCACGCGCGGGTCGATCGGTTCCGGTGCCGCGTCAGCGGAGATGTCGGCGGGCAGGAAGAACCGCATGCGGTAGCCGCCATCGTCGTCCAGAGTCTCAACGGGGGCGGTCATGGCAATCGTGCCGCGCGCGTCGGTCGTCTCGACCGGCGTGGTCATCGCGATCCCGCGCTTCGGTCGGTTTTCGCCGGAGATGTAGTTGAAGAGCAGCCGGAACGCCCGGTCCCGGGCAACGCCGGCGCGGGTGACGTCGACCGTCGCCTCGACGATCGCGCGGTCCTGATACTCCCGGATCTCGACTCCGGATCGCAGGGTTTCGATAACCGCATAGGGCGGCGCCTCATAGCCGGAACGCACGCCGAAGACGGCGCAGCCGGCGGTCAGGGCACCGCTCAGGATGGTCAAGGCGAGGGCGCGCATGGCACAACAACCGATGTCTAATGCGGTATGGGGTTGTTACGCCGCACCCGCCCGGCCGGATGATCGAACGTCATGATGAACTGGATATTCTTCGCCATGGTGGCGATTGCGTTCACCGTCGCCGGCAGCCGCCAGATTGCCGGCGAGGTGGCCGAGGACGGGACGACGCCGATGGCCGCCCTCGGCGGCGCCATGATCGACAGTGCGCGCGGGTCGGTCGACCTCGCCCTCGGCCTCGTCGGCGTCATGGCGCTGTTCCTCGGCCTCATGAAGGTGGCCGAGGCCGGCGGGCTCTTGACCGTCGTCGCACGCGGGCTGCAGCCGGTGATGGTGCGCCTGTTCCCGAGCGTCCCGCCGGACCACCCGGCGATGGGGGCGATGATCATGAACCTGTCGGCGAACGTGCTCGGGCTCGGCAATGCCGCGACCCCGTTCGGCATCCGGGCGATGCAGGAGCTGGAGAAGCTGAACCCGGTCAAGGGCACGGCGTCCAACGCGATGTGCCTGTTCCTGGCGATCAACACCTCCAGCGTCACCCTGTTGCCGACCGGCGTCGTCGCCCTGCGCGCGTCGGTCGGATCCGCCGACCCGGCCGGCATCGTCGCCACGACGCTGTTCGCAACGCTCTGTTCGACCACGGTCGCGATACTGGTTGCCGGCAGTCTCGGTTCGGTGTGGCCCGCGGCCAAACCCGCCGCCGAGGCGGCCGAGGCGGACGTGGCCGACGCGGTGGCGGCGGAGGACGCGCGCCGGGATGCGGCCCGGGAGCGGGAGAGCGACGATGGCGCGGACGAAGACGCCGATCAGGCCCTGGCGCCGGCGGCGCCGGGCCAGGGCTACCCGGTCTGGGTCGCCGGGCTCGGCATCGGCACGGCGAT
>CAYNIS010000191.1:0-6863 GCA_964397055.1 uncultured Rhodospirillaceae bacterium
GTAGAGGGCCGCCATCATCGCCGAATATCCGGCGACCCGGCGGCGGTAGAGGGCGGCGGTCGGACGCCCGGGACGGGACGGGCCGCCAGCGTCCGAGGCGAACAGCCAGTCGAACGAGCCGCTGGCGGCGGGCCGCTGCCGGCGGCGGCCGCCGCGCAGGCGTCGGCCAAGGGCGGTCGCCGCGGCCGCCGGGTCGCCGCCCCCCGGCGAAATCTCGGCACGGCCACCGGCAAGCTTCTCCCCGGTGGGCACGAAGCCCCGGTTCTGGAAGCTGTAGGCGACGCGGCCGACGGTTATCAGCGCCCCTTCCGACCCGCTCAGAAGGTTGATGCGCTGGTCCGGGACCTCGTCGGCGAACAGGTCGAAAGGTTCGGCGTCGGCGAACCAGACCGGGACCGGCAGGGCGCGGCCGATCGCATCGCCGAGCCCCTTGATCCCGTCGAGCCGGCCGAGAACCTCGATACCCGAGGGCGTGCCGGCGAAGCGCTGTTCGTCGAAATAGGCGAGGCTCGTGCGGATGCCCTCGGCGAGGCCGCGGAAGACCGGGGCGATGGATTTCTGATGGGGCTCCTCGGCAAGCCCGACCGCCAGGCTCCGCGCCTCTCCGCTCAGGTCCAGGGGCGCGAGGAAATCGTGGCCGGCAAGCGCGTCCGCGGCGTCAGACGGCGCGACACCACTGGCCTTGGCGGCCGCTTCGACGACAAGCCCGGTCCCGAAGTCCAGCGTGCGCAGGATCGCGACACCCTCCTGCGGGTTGAGGAGGGCCAGAAGGCTCGACCGCTCCGCAACGTAGATAACCGCCGCAGGACCGCGGACGCGATGCGCCGCCCGGGCCGCCAGGACATCGCCGATCGGCGTGATCGAGCTGACGCGGATCGCGGCCTCGTCCATCAGGCCGAGAAAGCCGGCAAGGCGACGGGCATCGGCGAAAGCGAACAGGCGGTTGCGGGTATCGTCGACCGCACCGAGGCTGCGCACACCCCAGGTGACGCGATCCCGGTTGACGAGCTGGCGCCCGAGTTCGCCGAGCGTTTCCGCGGTTGGATGGTCGAACTCGCCGCTCCGGGCGTCGGAATAGACCACTTCGCGATCGTCGATCAGCAGATCGATGCTGCCGACCGACAACCGGCGGCGGGCCGAGAGATGCTGGCCGACGGACCGGAACGCGGGGTCGAGAGGGTCCTGGTCCCGCGCCGTCGGCGGCGGTCGCTCGCCGATCAGTTCCTCGACAACGGCACCGGTCGCCGCGTCCAGGATGCGGCCACGCCAACCGAACTCGCCGATGTGGATCAGGCAACGGTCGCTGCCCTCCGCGGGCTTCTGGGTGCGCTTGAACAGGTCGAACATGGCGGCTGTCGCTGGTTTGCGGGGCTTTTTTCGGTCGAGGGACGGATCAGGGGACGGGATCGAGGCGGAAGGCCGCGGTCACCAACAGGCGGCCATGGTCTGCGCCGGCGGGATCGCTGGCACAGACGCCACCACCGCCGTCGAGGCACAGGTCGACGACCAGCGGGCGGTACCCGGCCGGCGGGATCAGGCGCGGTGCGGCCCCGGGCTCGACCATGACGACCAGGCGGACCCGGCCGTCGTCCGGCGTCGGTGACGGTGTTGGGTCGGTGACCTCCGCCGTCAGGGCGAAATCAAGCGCGTCGACCGACCACACGCCGTCAGGGCCATCGGCCAGGAGGGCGTCGAGGCTCGCGGCCAAGGCGGCGTCGCTGCCGCAAGGTTCCGGGAGGCTCTCTGAGCCGCAAAGGCCGTCGCCGGCGCGCCAGGCGCGGGCGCGCAGGGCCGCCGCGTGGCCGGTCATCGCCCAGTAGACCCGCTCCTCGGCATAGAGCCCTTCGATCGCGCGGGCCTCCTGGACGGCGAAATGGGTGATGACCCCGGCCGCCAGCAGCATGGTGACAGCCATCACCGCCATCACGGAAGCCAGCACCACACCGCGTTGACGGGCAAGGCGCCGGGGCGGCCGGGATGGATCGCCCGCCCTCATGGCATCGCCCCCGTCACCGGTGCGCCAAGACGGAACCGATAGCGCTGGCGGGCATCACCGGGGAGTACCCGACGGTTGCCGAGGGCCGAGGGTTCGACGAGTTCGATCGCGACCTCCGCCCAGCCGAAGCGCGCGTCGACGCTCGGCACGACCTCCGGCGGTCGGGCGAGATAGCCGTCGACGGCAACCACCGCACCCGCCCCGGCGCAGCCGAGGACCGGAAGGCCGGCACCCGTGCACACGACCGAAACCGGTGCTACCAGCGTGCCGACGACGGTCCCTTCAGGCCGCGACAGGCGCGGCACATGGCCGAGTGCGAGCTGATCGGCGGCGGGGATCGCCGGGTCGATCGCAGGTTCCCGCGCCGACCCGCGGAAGCCGGGAACGGGCGCCGCCGTGCCGCCGACCGGGCGGCCGCCCTCGGCATAAAGGCGGAAAACCTCCCGCGCCTGGGCATTGAGCGCCACCCTGATCAGGATGGTGTCGGCAAAGGCGATGGACTGGAGGACGACCGCCATCAGGCCGGACAGGAGGATGAGGCCGACCATCGAGGCGACCATGAGCTCGACCACGCTGAAGCCGGCTTGCCGGTGCAGGGATCGGTGGGTGCGTGCGCACACGGGCGGACGATCGCGCAAGCTAGTCGGCACGGCGCCCCACCACGGTGTGGAGTGTGAGCGAGCGCACGGGCGCCATCGCCGCCGGCGGTTCGCCGGGGCGATAGCGGAACGGATAGTCGAGATGGCTCACCAGCCGGGCACAGCCGGCGACCGACGGCGCCGGCTCGGCCTCAAGCATCGGGCAGGTCTCGGGGCTGCCGAGCCCGCTCTCGTCCAGCTGCCAGCTGAACCGCGCGACGATGCCGAGGTCGGCGTCGAGCCAGACGATGTTTTCGTTGGAGGGGCTGAGGACCCGGATCTCCCCCTCGATGAAGTCGCCGTCATCGTCGACCACCCCCCAGGCGGCGAAGTCGGCCGCATAGCCGAGACGCTGTTCGCCGCCGATCGAGGCCAGGGCCGTGCGCGGTGCCTCGACCGCGTAGAGTTCCGCGAGCCGCACGGTTTCGCCGGAAAGGGCAAGGACCGCCTGCTGGCGCAGCGTCAGGCGAAACAGCTCGCCGGCTGCCATCCACCACAGGCTGTTGAGGCCGATAAGGAGAAGGGCCGTCAGGATCAGCGCCACCATCACCTCAATCAGGGTGAAGCCGCCGCGACGGTGACCGGTCCGGGGAGCTTTGGCGCTATCGAGGTTCATGCCGCCCCCTCGCCCGCTCAATCGAGGATGGCGTCGGAGAGCGTGATGCCGTCGAGCCAGTCGAGGCGGACCGAGCGGATGTTGGCCAGGCTCTGATCCAGGCCGTCGCTTGGGCGCGGGTAACGCAGGACGACGACACGCCCTTCCGACGCGGCCCCGTCGTCGCGCACCCAGCCGGGGCTCGCCAGTTTCTCGTCGGCGACCCGGCAGGTCGACCCGCCCGGCGAGGTCACGGTTGCGCTGCGGCGCAGGATTGCCCAGACCTCGAACTCGATCGGCGGATCGCCGGTCTCAACCGGGGCTGCCCAGGGATCGCTCGAGGTCACGTCGGCGCTGCCGTCGGTGCATTGGCCCGCCGCCCGGCACACGACCAGGAAACAGAAGGCGTCGGCATCCCGGAGATCGACGCCCAGCACCTCCTCCAGCCTCTCTTCGTCATGGGTACCGCCGGCGAGGCCGACGAAGTAGCGGCCGGTGCGCATGCGATGGATGCGCTGCTTCGAGGCGATGTCGATCAGGAACGGCGCTGCTTCCCGGAGATTGGCGGCAACCAGCCAGCTGCGATAGCTGGCAAGGCCGACCGTCGCCAGGAGGCCGATGATGACCATCACGACCATCAGCTCGACGAGGCTGAAGCCGGCCCTCCTGGCAGCGCATCTCGTCGGTTGTTCGCGTTCCGCCACTTTCCGCCTCGACCCGCTAGCGCATCTTCCAGCCGGAGTTACGCGGTCCGGCGGTTCGGAAAATGCGCAACCTATTAAATCATCGCGCACATCACCGTCGCAGACTGAGGGAGTCTGCGCGGGATTTGCGCGAGGAAGCGCCGATGCCGTCCCTTCATAGCACGAAGTCATCGCATCACCCCGCCCAGTTCGAACACCGGCAGGAACGCGGCCAGCATCATGGCGGCGATACCGATCCCGATGATCATCGTCAGGACCGGGTTGATCAGGGTGACGATGGTATCGAGCCGGTCACGCATCAGGCTGTCGAAATACTCCGCCGCCGACATCAGGAGCGGATGCAGTTCGCCCGCCTGTTCGCCGGCGGCGATCATCTGGAGGACGATGCCGTCGAAGATCGGGTGGTCGCGGAAACTCTCGACAAGGCTGGTGCCGCTTTCGACAGAGGCCGCGATCTCATACGCGGCGTTGCGCACGAAAAGGTTGCCGGCACTGTCCCCCGCGAGTTCGACCGCGTCCAGGAGCGGCACGTCGTTTTCCACCTGGACCGCCATGGTACGCAGGAAGCGCGCCAGGGCGGAGAGCCGCCAGACCGGGCCGAAAAGCGGGATCGCGAGCTTGGCCCGGTCCCAGATCGCCCGGCCGGCCGGATTGGCAACCCAGGCGGCAAAGCCGAAGCCCGCCGCCGCCGCCCCGCCCAGAAACAAGAGCCAGTTGCCGGACCAGACCGCCCCGACCCAGAGCAGGGTCTGGGTCGGCCCCGGCAGTTCCTGGCCGAAATTGTCGTACATCGCCTCGAACCGGGGGAGGATCATGAAGATCATGCCGTTGAAGACGGCGAAGAAGGCGGCGACCACGAACAGGGGATAGGTCAGGGCCGAGCGCGTCCGGCGCGAGATCTCGAACATGATGTCGAGGTACCAGGCGATCTGCGCCAGCGCGACGCCAAGCCGGCCGGAACTGATGCCGGCCCGCACGATATTGACGTAAACCTCTGAAAACACACGCGGATGATCTTCCAGCGCATCGGCGAGATCGACACCGTGCTTGACCTCCTCGGACACCTCCTGGATCACCGTGCGCAGCCGGCGCTGGGGCGTTTCCGCCGCGAGGTTGTCGAGGACGGTGACCAACTGCAGTTGGTTCTTCATCATCTGCGCGAACTGCTTGGTGAATATCAGCAGGTTGTTGTGGGACACCCGCCCGAACATCGCCCGCCAGCCCCGGTCAATAGCTCTCGCCGAGAACGCGGATGATCTCGTCGAGCGTGGTCACCCCGTCGTCGACCAGCCGCATGCCGTGGCCGATCAGCGTGGTCATGCCGTTCATGAGGGCGAGGCGCCTCAGATTGTCGGCGTTGAACGACGGCGACATGATCTCCGCGCGCGTCTCCGGCGTCATCTCGAACAGCTCGAAAACCGCCTGCCGGCCTAGATAGCCGGTCGAACGACACGCCATGCAGCCATGGGCCGCGACATAGGGCATGTCCGGGTCGATCTCGACCCCAAGCTTGGCCAGGCGGTCGGGCCCGACCCCCTCCCGGCCGAGGCGGGAAATGACATCGGCACCGCTTTCCGTCCTGCGGCAATGCGGACAGACACGCCGGACCAGGCGCTGGGCGACGGCCATGGTGAGCGCGTTGCAGACCAGGAACGGGTCGATGCCCATGTCGAGCAGGCGGGCGACGACGCCGACCGCATCGTTGGTATGGATGGTCGAGAAGACGATATGGCCGGTGAGAGAGGCCTGGATCGCCATCGCCGCGGTTTCGGTGTCGCGGCACTCCCCGATCATGATGATGTCCGGATCCTGGCGCAGCATCGTGCGCAGGCCGGAGGCGAAGGAAACCCCGATGCGCTCGTTGACCTGCATCTGGTGAACCCCGCGCAAGCGGTATTCGACCGGGTCCTCGATGGTCAGGACGTTCTTCGCCTTCTTGTCGATGGCGCCGAGGCAGGAGTAGAGGGTGGTGGTCTTGCCCGACCCGGTCGGCCCGGAAATCATGATGAGGCCGTAGGGCGCGGCAATCTTCTCGCGCAGCCGTCCAAGGTCGTGCGGCAGGAGGCCGAGCGCCTCCGGCGAGGGCCGGAGCGCGTTCTGGTCGAGAAGGCGCAGCACCACCTTCTCCCCGTAGACCGTCGGGAAGGTCGACACGCGCACATCGATCGGGGTCGAGCGGATCACGACCGAGATACGGCCGTCCTGGGGACGACGCTTCTCCGCGACATCCATGCCGGCGATGATCTTCAGCCGCGAGGTCACCTCCGGATGGAGCGCCATGGGCAACGTGGTGTCGTCGTGCAGGATGCCGTCGACGCGGTTGCGCACGATCAGCACATCTTCCGTCGGCTCGACATGGATGTCGGAGGCTGCCTGCACGAAGCCGCGGTGCATCAGATAGTTGACGATCTGCGGCACCTCGATGTCGTGGACCTGCCGCTCCAGACGCCGCTCGTGCTCGATATCGATGTCGATGGCGATCCCGACCTCGCCGGCATCGTCGTCGGAGAGCCGGTTCTTGAGGCGCTGAAGCGCGGCTTCGAAGGCGTTCGGCAGCACCATCACCCGGCTGACGGTGAGGCCCGGATCGCCGACACAGCGGCGTACCCAGTCGTCCAGCATCACATCGAACGGGTCGATCGTGGCATAGACGACGGCGCGCGGATCGCCCGCCCGGATCACCACGGCCCCCTTGGCTTCCGCCAGCGCGAAGGGCAGCCAGTCGGTCTTCACCGCCTGGTCCTGCAGCTCCGCCTCCGTCTCGATCAGGTCGAGCCGCAGATTGGCGGCGACCCGGCGGAAGATCATGTCGCGCAGCGGAACGGCGGGGTCCTGCGCCAGCGCCCGGAAGAACGAGCGGCCGGCCGCCCGGGCGGTCGTCGCCAGCATCTGCGCCTTGGTCGGCGACAGGAGGTTCGCCTGGACGAGAT